>DASZWV010000431.1:0-12005 GCA_035546115.1 Phycisphaerales bacterium | reverse complement strand
CCCAGACGACGCAGCCGCAGTGCGCGGGGGCGTGGGCGATCGGCAACGTGTGCACGCCGAACCCGTGCCCGCAGCCGCCGGGCACGTGCTGCGCGAGCGCGGGAACGTGCACGCTGGTCGGGCAGGCGCAGTGCGTGGCGGTCTGGACGGTGGGCGGCTCGTGTTCTCCGAACCCGTGCCAACCGGCGAGCGTGCAGGTGCAGATCGTGCGGATCGGGAGCGGGAAGGGCACCGTCACGAGCACGCCGGCGGGGATCTCGTGCGGCGCGGCGTGCCTGGCCTCCTTCAACGTGGGGGAGATGGTGACGTTGGATGCGGCCGCGGATGCGAACTCGGAGTTCGTGGGGTGGTCGGGCGGTCCGTGCACGGGGGCCGCGGCGTGCTCGTTCACGGTGGGCCCGCCGGTGACGGTGATGGCCGAGTTCCGGTGCAAGGCCGACTTCGACGGGTCGGGCGATGTTTCGGTTCAGGACATCTTTGAATATCTGAACGCGTGGTTCGCGGGCGACCCGCGGGCCGATCTGGACGGTGTTTCCGGCATTTCCGTGCAGGACATCTTCGGGTTCCTGGACATTTGGTTTGGCGGGTGCTGAATCCGCGTGGTAGGTTCAGGTTTGTGTCCGGAGGGACCGGACGCTGGATCGCAGGGAGGCGGGACGAATCGGAGTCACTATGCGGTTTGTATGTTCCGACCAGTCGGTGTTGCTCGGCGCGCTGGCCGCGGGCGCCCTGCTGTTGTGTGCGGGGGGCGCGCGCGGGCAGGTCACGTTCACGGCGATTCCGCAGCTCGCGGGGGGCAGCGGGGGGAACGTGGGCGCGTTCATCGCGGGGTATGGGCAGTTCGTGGTCGGTGATTCCGACTCGTCGAACACCCAGGGGACGGACATGGCGGAGGGGTATCGGTTCGATCGGTACAACGATCCGAGCTTCGGGCTGCTGGGTGTCGGCGCGTTCTCGACGATGCCGTTCGAATCGCACGCGGCGGGGATCTGCGCCGATGGGGCGTTCGTGGTGGGCACAAGCGTGGTGCCGGTGATGGTGGGGGCGCAGAGCGGGAATCAAGCGCGGGCGTTCTTCTGGTCGCAGTTCGGGGGCGTGTACAACATCGGGATCGCGGGGGCGCCCGCGGGGGATCTGGGGTCGAGCTACGCGTACGCCCTTTCGGGGGATGGCGGGACGACGGTGGGCGCCACGACGACGGCGACGAGTTCGACGCTCCAGGCGTTCCGCTGGCAGGGAGTGATCAGCGTGCTGCCGGCGCTGGCGGGGCCGGGGCCGTCGATCGCGCGGGCGGTGTCGTTCAATGGGGCGGTGATCGTGGGCGAGTCGGCCGGGATGCCGTTCCGGTGGACCAACACGGGCGGGGCAGGGACGACGGACCAGATTCCGGCGCTGCCGGGCGCTCCGGATGGACAGGGCGCGGCCCTCGGGATGAACTCCACCGGGTCGGTGGTGGTGGGGAGAATCACGAGCCCCCTGTTCGTGGATTCATCGACGGGGACGCCCAAGCCGCAGGGGACGGCGTTTCGGTGGACGGCCTCGGGGATCCAGGACCTCGGGGCGCTTCCCTCGAGCGGGACTCAGTTTTCGGAAGCTGTTGGGGTAAACAACTCGGGGTTGGTGGTGGTTGGGAACAGCCGCGTATCGGGATCGATGGCGGGAGGAGAGACCAACGAGCCGTTCGTGTGGACCCCTAGATGGGGGATGACGAGCCTTTCATCGATGCTCGCGCAGGTGTTGCCGAGTGGCGTGACATTGACCTCCGCCTCGGGAATTTCGTATGACGGCACGGTCATCGCCGGAACGGGGCGGGACATTCACAGCGGGACGAGTTTCGCGTACGTGGCCACGATTCCGGTGTATTGCCCATCGGACCAGAACGGCAACGGCGTGGTGGAGGTGCAGGACATCTTCGACTTCCTGAACGACTGGTTTGCGGGGCTTTCCCGTGCGGATGCGAACGGCAACGGCGTTCTGGAGGTGCAGGACATCTTCGACTACCTGAACGCGTGGTTTCAGGGGTGCTAGGGCGCTGCGCCGGGTGCAAGGACGGGCGGACTTGAGAAAATAGGGTCTCTGGGGAAGAACGCACAAGATTGCGCGGGCGGAGCGGGTGCGCTGTGGCATTTTTCTGAGGGTCGTTTTCGAGATTCGCGGCGTGATCGGCTCGATGGTGGGGGTCCACGACGGATCGTGGAACCCGGACTTGGGTCGCGGCGGATAGCGCGAGAAGCACCGGGCAAGGCGGCGCTTGGAAAGACCCGGTTCTTGCCGGAATTTTGGCCGAAGATTCGGTGTCTGGTATATTCAACGCTTGCCCTTGCTTGGTTCTCGAGCGCGGGCGGCAACGCCCGGAAGGGCGAGAACGAAGGACAGAAGGAACTGATCGGAAGAGGAGTCGGGGTGGCGGGCAACCGCGCTGCCTTTGGCCGCGCGAACCAGGAGGTTTCGAATGAGTCGCTGTAGTGCTATCCGAATCGGGGGGCTTCGTGCCCGCATGGCGGTTCTCGCCGGGCTGGCGGTTTCGTGCGCCGCGGGGGGAGCGTTGGCGCAAGCGGGCGATGTTGCCGGCTCCCAGCAGGACACCGCCGTCACGGCCCAACCCTCGCTTGTCCTGAGGCATGATCCCGGACAGTTCTGGCTGCCGACCCCTCCGGTGGAAACCACTCCCGGACCGTACGCCCCGCGCGGGAGCGTGACGCTGTACGCGAGCACGACCGAGCCTGGGAGCGTCGTCAATTTCGGCACCGGCGGATGCCCGATCGGATCGGGCGTGCAACCGGACGTGTGCGTGGACGACATCCCGATTCCCGCGGCGCGGCTGATGGTGTCCGGAGCGGTGGTCTCGCGCATCAGCGTGTGCCAGGTGACGGTCGCGGTGCGTCAGGCGGTCGGCGCCCCGGCCACGGATGTGAACGCGTACTGGTGCTCGATCACGAATGATTCGGTGGCGCCGGACACGGATATCGACAGCCCGATACATTTGATCACCGACGCCAGTTCGCCCGTGAGCACGCTGGCCGGCTCGCCGTTCCTCGGCCAGACGGTCAGCCGGACCGTGCCCGCCAATACCACCGGTGCTCTTCGCACGTACCTGGTGACGATCGGCGACGGGGTCAACCCGATCCCGGGGATGTCGAACATTCCGCTGAACATGAACTATGCGGTGGCCGGCGGACTGCCCGCGACGTTTGGAACGCTCGCGATCGGCACGCAGATCGGCGAGACCGCCTCGAACACGAACCGCTGGCGCTTCACCACCGGGCCGGACGCGAGCCTGAACCAGTTCTGGATCTACGACACCGATCTCGGCGACGGGATGAACCCGTGCCACACGATCACCACCCCCGAGACCGGGCCGTGGTCGTTTGGCGCCTCGCCCGTATCGAACTGGTACGCTGTGGTGAAGGGAACCCCGATCGCTCCGACCACGCCGCAGACCTGCTGCATGACGGGAACGGGCGGGACGGTGTGCGTGGTGACCGACGGCACAACAAACTGCACGCAGTCGAGCGGCACGCCTCTGGCCGGCCAGACGACGTGCACGGGCACCCCATGCACGCCGATCGTGTGCTGCAACAACACCACGGGCGTGTGCTCGACGGAGTTCGGCACCTGCCCGACTGGCTCGGGCGTGCTGGTCTCCGGGCAGACCAGCTGCGCAACCGTCACCTGCACGCAGCCGACGCCTCCGGCGAACGATGAGTGCTCCGCGGCGACGGCCGGCTCGCAGTTCGAGCTCGTGCTCCCCTCGACAAATCCTGTGTCGGTATCCCTCTCCAACCAGACCCTGGTAGGCGCGACGGTTTCGGCCGGCTGGACCGGAGGCGTCACGAACTGCACGTTTGCCGATACCGATGTGTGGTACCTCTTGACCGTTCCGGCATCGCTGAGCACGGCGCAGTTCAAGGTGACGGGGACGCCGACGGCATCCAGCGGCGATTACACGCTTCAGCCGGTGGCGGTGGCGGTGTACGATGGCGGGGGCGGCTGCCCGGCGGCGGCCGGCGGTGAGCTTGCGTGCGCCGACTTCTCGAATCCTTCGACGGCGTATTTCACGGGCACGGGGAGCACCTCGTACTACGTGCGCGTTGCGTTCTTCCAGCCGACGACAACCAAGTTCACGATCTCGGCGAGCCAGGTGGTGATCGTCGCCTGTTGCAGCGGGACCAACGGCCTTTGCCTGCTGTCGGACAACCAGGGCAACTGCTCGACGGCCGGCTACACGACGCCCGCCCCCGGCGGCGCGACCACGTGCAGCCCGATCAACCCCTGCCCGATCGGCGCCTGCTGCGGCGCCGGCGGCGCCTGCTCGCTGAGCGGTCCGGGCGGGTGCGCAAACTACCAGGGTGACGGCACGGTGTGCACGCCGACGAATCCGTGCGGCGGTGCGTGCTGCAACGCCACGACCTTCGCCTGCGACTTCACCGACTCGGCCGGGTGCGGCGCTGGGCACACGTTCCAGGGCAACGGCTCGGTGTGCACGACGGTCGGCATCTGCCCGGCTCCGCCGAACGACAACTGCCCCGGCGTCACGCTGACGCTCAACAACGCCGTGACGGGCTACATCAGCCAGGCGCAGGGCCTGGACATCACCTCCTGCTCGACCTCGAGCGTGGATGTGTGGTACAACTTCAACTGCACGACCACCGGCAACTACAGCATCAAGGCCACGCCGGCGACGGCGAATGACGTGGGCGTTGCGCTGGCGCTGTACGACACCGGGGTCTGCGATCCGGTCGCCGACACCGACATCGACTGCCTGCCGCAGCCGGCCACCGGCACGGCGACCGAGCTGCTCGACACGCTCCTGGCGGGGCACACCTACCTGATCCGCGTGGGCGGCTTCCCCGGCAACAACGGGCAGTTCTCGATCCTGGTCTCGCAGCCGGCCGGCCTCGGCTCGTGCTGCGGCATCGGTGCGCAGTGCCTGATCGTGGCGAGCGCGGCCGACTGCCCTGATCCGGCGGTGTACAACGGCGTGAACACGACGTGCGCGGCCCCCGCCACGGCGTGCCCGGCCGGCGCGTGCTGCTTCCCGGACTCGGGCCAGTGCTTCGTGACGATCCAGTCGTTCTGCGTCAACCACCAGCACAACGCCAACCCGGGCGGCTGGAACGGCGCCGACACGACCTGCGACACGACCTCGTGCAACGCCCTCACGCCGTCGAACGACGCCTGCACCAGCGCGATCGTGATCACGTCGCCGACCTTCCACAACGATGTCGGCACCGAGCTGGCACAGAACGAGGGCCTGCCCGCGGGCGCCTGCAACTCGGCCGCGGCCCAGACGATCGGGGCCAACAACTCGGTCTGGTACACGTTCACGGCGCCGTCCAACGGCGTGCTGAACATCCAGGTGAACGACTGGACGGGCTACGACATGTTCATGTCGGCGTTCACGGGCACGTGCGGCGCGCTGACGGAGATCGGCTGCTTCGATGATCCGGAGCCGTTCAACGTGAACGCGACGCTGGCCAACGGGACGACGATCTTCCTCATGATCTCCCAGTGGGACGTCACGGCCGGCGGCGGCTGGACGTCGATCGACACCACGTTCTCGGCGACGGGCTCGTGCTGCGTGGGCTCGACGTGCACGGCGGGCGTGACGCAGGCGGACTGCACGGGCAACAGCGGCACGTGGAACGGCGCGAACAGCACGTGCGCCGCGAACACGTGCGTGCCGGCCGGCGTGTGCTGCCGCGGCGCGACCTGCAACACGACGGTGACGCAGGCCAACTGCACCACGACGGGCTTCCTGGCGGGTGCGACCTTCCCGGCGGGCCCGAACTGCACGGGCTCGAGCTTCACGAGCTGCTGCTATGCCGACTACAACAAGGTGAACGGCACGGGCGTGCCGGACATCTTCGACTTCCTCAACGACTGGTTCGCCAGCTCGCCGTTCGCGAACGTGGGCGGCAACGGCAACCCGGCGCAGCTCGCGGTGCAGAACATCTTCGACTTCCTCAACAACTGGTTCGCGGGCTGCACGCCGTAAGCCAGGTCCGAGTGAGCTACCAATCACAGAGCCCCCGCCGATGGCGGGGGCTTTTTTCATGCGCCGGGAGATCGGCGCCGGCCGGCGCTGCCGCGACGATCGCTACTTCGACGGGTTCGTGCCGGGCTCGAGAGCCGGCTTGTCCGCCTCGGGCCTGGCGGGCTTGGGCGTGCCGAGGGGGGTGATGTCGACCAGCGGCGTGCCCGGGGGGCCCGCGAGGCGGTAGAGACCGCCCACGACGGCGCGGGCGGCGACGGTGAGGCGGTCGAGGTCGAGCGTGTCGATGGTGTCGGTGGACTTGTGGTAGTTGGGGTTGCGGAAGTTGGCGGTGTCGGCGAGGATGACGGCGGGGACGCCGATGCCGATGAAGGGGGCGTGGTCGGAGCGGAGCAGGTCGGGCGGGGCGATGGGGAGGAAGTCGACGACGACGGTCTTCAGGCGGGGCTCGGCCTGTTTCATGGCCTTGTCGAGGGCCTGGCTGAAGGGGCGGAAGCGGAGGATGCCGGCCATGCCGACGAAGTCGCCGACGGTCGGCGCCTCGAAGCCGGCGAAGGACTTGATGGGGCTCTGCTGGCTGCCCTCCTTGTCGGAGTAGTAGCCGAGCATGTCCATGGAGATCATGCCGACGATGTGCTGCTTGCCGGAGTCCACATCGTCCTTGATGCGGAGGGTGTAGGCGCGCGATCCGACGAGGCCGTTCTCCTCGAGGTTGAAGAGGATGAGGCGGATCGAGCGCTGCGTGGGCCGGTCCTTGAGCAGGCGGGCCGCCTCGAGGAGCACGGCGACGCCGGAGCCGTCGTCGTCGGCGCCGGGCGCGGCGGGGACGGCGTCCATGTGGGCCGAGAGGATGAGGATCTGGTCCTTGGCGGGGCCGTCGATCCCGGGGAGGTCGACGATGATGTTGTTGTAGGGTTTCTCGGGGGCGTCCTCGGTGTCGTGGACACGGTGGCCGATGAAATCGACGGGGTCGAGCGTGGGCGTGCAGCCGATCGCGACCAGGCGATCGGCGAGGAGCTTCTCGGTTTCGCGGAGGCCCTTGCTGTGGGCCTCATCGCCCCAGCTGGATCGCTTGGTGGGAAGGGCCTTGATGGCGGCGAGGATGCGATCTTCAGAGACTCCGGTCTCGGGACCGGGCGCCGCCTTGGCCTGCTGGGCATTGGCGGGCGGGGCGGGCGGATCGAATCCGGCGAGCGCGGAGGCCGCGACGATGGGCAGGGCCAGGACTGCGGTGTGCATGAATCAGCGTAGAGGCGCGGTGCGCGCGGGAGCGTTCAGGCCGCCCGGACCAGGGGCTCATCCGCGGCGTGGCGGGTGATCCACCCGGGGAGCTCCTGCACGAGCCGGTCCTTGGGGATGAACGCGGCAGCGCCGGCGGCCAGGCACTGGGCGGGGAGCTTGGGATCGTCCGAGGCGCTGATGACGACGATGGGGATTCTGGTCGTGGCCTGGCGGAGTCGGCAGGACGCGATGAGGTCCAGGGCGGTTCCGCCGAAGACGTGCATGTCGGCGACGATCGCGGCGAGGGTGCGGGCGGGATTGGCCGCGGCTTCCGCGAGTCGTTGCGAGGCCGGAGTGAGGCCCTTGAGCCACTCGACCTCGACGTGCGGGAGCTTCTGGAGCACGGCCATGATCATTCGTGCCGAGAGCGGATCGTCCTCCACGAGCAGGACCCGGATCACGCGGCCGGTGCGAGCGGGAGTGCGATCCTGGGCGGGGGTGGCGGGGGCGGCGGGTGCGACGGGTGCAAGAGCGGCGGGGGTGGGTGCGGGCGCGGCGGGCGTGCTCTCCTGCGGGGGCACGCTGCCGGGATCGGCGCACACGCGGTTGCGGCCGGAGTGCTTGGCGTCGTAGAGGGCCTTGTCGGCGGCCTCGATGATCGCCTCGATGGTTTTGAAGGCGCACCCGGCGGCGGGATCGCTGCAGGCGACGCCGAGGCTGATGGTGATGGAGAGCTCGGCGGGGGCGTTGGGGGTTTGCGAGAGATCGAAGGCGGGCTTCTGGACGGCCTTGCGGGCGGCCTCGGCGGCGCCGACGGCCTCGAGGAGGGTGGCGCCGGGGAGGAGGATGGCGAACTCCTCGCCGCCGTAGCGGCAGACGATCGCGCCGGGTCCGGCGCAGGCGCTGATGCGGCGGGCGAGCTCCTTGAGGACGGCGTCGCCGACGTGGTGGCCGTGGGTGTCGTTGACGGACTTGAACTTGTCGCCGTCGCACATGACGAGCGCGAAGGGTCTGCCGATGGAGGAGGACTGCTCGATGAGGCGGGCCATCTCGTCCTGGAAGCGCTTGCGGTTGCCGATGCCCGTGAGGGCGTCGGTGAGCGTCTGGCGGACGAGGGCGTCGTTCTTCTCCTTGAGGACCTCGGCCTCGCGCATGACAGCGATCTGGTGCTGGATGAGCTCCTCGTTGGCCTGCTGCATGAGGACGCTGGCCTGGGGAACCTGGCCGACGGGCTTGCCGAAGAGGCGGCCGAGCTCGGAGGCGGCCTGGCCGATGCGCGTGAGGAGGTCGGCCATCTCGGCGCTGCCGAGGCCGAACCACTGCTTGGCGGCGGCGAGGAGCGCGGGGAGATGCTTCTCGGCGGTCTCGCTGACGAGCGCGCCGGCGGTCATGGCGCCGAGGCCGACGACGCGGACGAGGTCGCGGCAGTCCGGGTCGGCCTCGTCGGGGGCGTGGTGGTGCTGGATGGTCTGGACGTAGCGGTCGGGGAGCCGCCACTTGCCGGCGAGAGCGGCGCCGCACTCGCAGTGGGTGAGCCCGAGCGCGGCGCGTTCGAGCTCGGCGTGGCGGGCGTGGTCGCTCGCGGCGGGCGCGACGGCCTTGATGTACTGGTCGCCGAGCGCGGTGAACATCGCCAGGGCGCCGAGGTCCTGGAAGAGGGCGGCGGCGAAGGCCTCCTCCGGGTCGCACCGGCCGACGCGCTGGGCGATGGTGCGGGCGGCGGCGGAGGCGAAGATCGCGCGGCGCCAGTGGTCCTTGATGTCGAAGCCGCCCTCGGCGCCGCCGATGCCGCGGGTGCACTCGACGAGGCTGAATCCGAGGACGATGGACTTGACGGCGGCGAGGCCGAGGTAGTTCAGGGCGCGGCGGATGGTGGTGCACGGGGCCTTGAGCCCGTACATGGAGGAGTTGACGGTCTTGAGGACCTTGGCGGAGAGCGCGGGATCGGTCTCGAGGATGCGGGCGATCTGGTCGAGGCTGGCGTCGGGGTCTCGCGTGAGCGTGAGCACCTGGACGCCGACCATCGGGAGCGATGGCAGCGAGGTACACGCGAGGACCTTGGACAGTTCCGTTCGATCTGGCATTGCGGGCGGACCTCGATCCGTCGAGGGAGTGCTTCGAAGAAGCGGAGCGCAAGCCGTGGCGTGCCGCGGGATGCCCTTGGATCGGCGCATCCGCGGGGCGCTTTCAGGGTCATTGCCGAGATGTGGGGTGATTTTCACGCCGTCGGACGGATAACCATTCGCGCCGGCATGGGCCGCGGGCCGGAAGGGGATGCGTGATGGGAGCGATCATCCGAGGGTGATCTGGGTTCCGATGCCCTCGTCGGTGTAGATCTCGAGGAGGAGCGAGTGGGGGATGCGGCCGTCGATGATGTGGGCCTTGGGGACGCCGGCGTTGAGGGCGATGAGGCAGGCCTCGACCTTGGGGAGCATGCCCTCGCCGATAACTCCGGAGCGGATCATGGCGTCGATCTGGGCGTGGGTGAGGGCGGAGGCGTAGGAGTCGGCGCGGTCGGGGTCGGTGCGGATGCCGTGGGTGTCGGAGAGGACGACGAGCTTCTCGGCCTTGAGCGCGGCGGCGACGTGGCCGGCGGCGGTGTCGGCGTTGACGTTGAGCTTGCCGATGGCGTCGGGATCGGCGGCTGGGGGCGGATCGGCGGAGGGGCGGGTCATGGCGACGGGGGCGATGACGGGGATGTAGCCGTCCTCGCAGAGGGCGGTGAGGAGGATGGTGTTGACCTGCGAGACGGTGCCGACGAAGCCGAGATCGACGGGCCTGCCGGTGGCGGGATCGGGGACGGTCATGCGGTCGGCGAGCAGGACGCACGAGCCGAGGGAGTGCAGGGCGATGGCGCGGGAGCCGGAGGCGTTGAGGTTCTCGACCAGGAAGCGGTTGCAGTCGTTGACGAGGACGCGCTCGGCGATCTCGAGGGTGGCGCGGTCGGTGTAGCGGCGGCCCTGGATGAAGCGGGCCTTGATGCCGGCCTGGTCCATGGCGCGGGTGATGGACTTGCCGCCGCCGTGCACGAGGACGGGGCGGATGCCGACGCCGGACATGAAGGCGACGTCGGTGAGGAGGGCGCGCATGCGCTCGTCGTCCTCCTGGATGGAGCCGCCGACCTTGACGACGACGATCTTGTCCTTGAACCGCTGGATGTAGCGGTGGGCCTCGATGAGGGCGGCGGCCTTGGCGATGGCGGAGTTCATGGGGATGAGAGTGTAGAGGCGGCGAACTCTCGCGAGGCCAGTCGCCGGCGCGGGCGCTAGTGCGTCGCATCGCGTGCCAGCAGGGCCGCGCCGATGATGCCGGCCTGGTCGCGCAGCCTGGTGCCGACGACCTCGACCTTCCTGAGCTCGGGCGGGAAGACGTGGGCGCGGGTGGCGTCTCGGACGGCGCGGACCCAGGGCGCGCCGAGGGCCTCGGTGAAACCGCCGCCGAGGACCACGTGCGGGAGCGACAGGAGCGTGACGGCGCCGGCGATGGCGATGCCGAGCATCTGAGCGGCCTCGTTCACGACGTTGACCGTGAGGGGATCGCCCCGCCCGAAGGCCTCGGAGATGGCGCGGGAGCGGAGGATCTTGTTGGACTCGAACTGCCAGGTGAGCTTGCCCTTGTCCTTGAGATCGCGGCGGGCCTTGTCGAGGAGGGCCTTCTTTTCTTCGTCGATCAGGTTCCGGAGCATCGATTCGTGGCCGCTGGCGACGAGCGCCAGGAGGCGGTCGGAGATGGCGGTGCGCGAGCAGTTCTGCTCGACGCTTCGCCTCCCGGCGGGCGCGCCGAGCACGAGCGGGGTGTGGCCGATCTCGCCGGCGGTGAAGAATCCGCCGGAGTAGAGGCGGCCGGAGAGGATCAGGCCGCCGCCGACGCCGGTGCCGATCCAGACGCCGAGGGCGTGGTCGACGTCGCGGATCGCCCCGCGCGGGTGCACCCACTCGCCGTAGACGGCGGCGTTGACGTCGTTCTCGACGATGACCCGCACGCCGAGGCGGCGGCGCAGCTGGGCGGCGAGGGGGACGTTCGTGAAACCGAGGTTGCCGCCCTTGAGGACCACGCCGCGGGCGGAATCCACGGCTCCAGCGGCGGCGATGCCGATCGAGGACACGCCGCGGGGAGTAAGGCCGGCGCCGTCGAGCGATTCACGGACGGCCGAGGCGATGCGATCGAGGACAACGGAGACGCCCTGCACGGCCTGGGTCTTCTTGTTGACGCGCGAGCCGGGGAGCACCTTCAGGGCGTCGTCGACGATGCCCACGTTGATGTTCGTTCCGCCGAGGTCGATGCCGACGATGGGCTTGTGGTGGCGCATGCACAGGGTATCGGACCAAGTCGAGCGCGGGTTCACCGCGCGGCGCGCGTCGGGCCGGCGAACGCGCTGATAACACCGGCGATGTCGGGCCGGGCGGCGCGGCAGCGCCCGAGCAGGCGTGGGGCGTTCTCCGGGGCCTCGATCGCGAAGAGCGTGCTGCCCGAGCCGGTGATGTGGATGCGGCTGTCCGGGCCCGCGGCGGCCTGCAGGTTTTGCATCGCGCGGCGGAGCCGGGGCTCGACGAGGCAGGCGGGCTCGGCGAGGTCGTTGAAGAGGGCATCCGGCGGGAGCCGCTTCTCGCCGGCGGCCCGCGCGAGGATCGCCCGAACACGGGGCTCATCGACCGATCGTTGCGATAGCCGATCGAAGGCCTGGTAGACCGGTCCGGTCGGGCAGCCGAACGGCGGGAACAGGAGCACGGCGCACTGATCGGCGGTGGGACCGGGGACGCGCTCGATCCGATCGCCGAATCCGCCGACG
>DASZWV010000430.1:0-6160 GCA_035546115.1 Phycisphaerales bacterium | reverse complement strand
GCAGACCGTGCCCGCGGGCGGTCAACGGGTCTGGCTTCAGTGTTGCTCCAGTTGTGGATCTTGTGTCGAGGAGTGCAAACATGAATGATCGCCGGCGTCTTGCCATCGCTGCGTTGGGCGTTCTGTTGGCGTCCGTCGCGGTCGCCCATCCCCCGGACCAGAATGGGCCCCACACGATCGACCCTTCCTTGTTGCGCACGTGGACCAACTCCAAGTCTGGCGAGGTGGTCCGGGGCGCCTTTCTCGCGTGGCGTGATGGCCGCGTGAGTATCGAGGGCGAGAAAGGCGAAGTCACTGTGATTGCGATGGCCGACCTCGCCGAACCCGATCGCGCCGAGGCCGAACGCCGCATCGCCGAGGTGAAGGCGCTGAACGAGCGATTGGTCGCGACCGCCCTTGGTGAAGCAGAGAATGCGGGGCAGCCCGGCGTCGGCGGGAGGAGCGCGCCGGAAGACGGATTGGGGCCCGCGTTGCGCTCAACGCCTCCTGCTCAGGCCGCGCCGTTCAACGCCTTCGCCCCGTTCGTCAAGACACGCTGGGATGATCGCTGGCTCTACGTCGAGTCCGACGGCCTGCCGCACGCACCGGGCGCGAAGAGCGCGGGCGCGTACGCCTATCCGCTCATGGTCGGCATCAAGAGCTGGCAGCAGCAGGTGCCGCTGCCCCAGGCGTATGTCGGCGACAACGCGTGGCGGATCCCGCTCAAGCCGGAACTGGCCGACCAAGCGATCTCGGGCAAGACGCGGCTCTACCGAGGCGCCATCGCGCTGGCCGCCAACGGCGTGCCGATCTTCAACGCTCTCAACAATCGCGGCGACGACGCCTTCAAGGCCGGCGAGCTTGACGAGTACGGCGGCCATTGCGGGCGGGCCGACGACTATCACTATCACATCGCGCCGCTGGCGCTGCAGAAGGTCGTCGGCAAGAACAGGCCCATCGCCTATGCGCTCGACGGGTTCCCGATCTTCGGCTTGTTCGATCCGGCGGCGAGGGCGGGCGAGGACAAGGCCTGCCCGCTCGGCGGCACCGAGAAGCTCGACGAGCTCAATGGGCATTTCGGCGCGCCGACCCCGGGCTCGCCGTCGGGCACCAAGGGCTTGTACCACTACCACGCAAGCGTGCTGTACCCCTACATCAACGGCGGCGTGCGCGGCAAGGTGACGGTGAAGGACGACCAGATCGATCCCCAGCCGCGGGCCAACCCCGTGCGGCAGTGGCTCCAGCCGCTGCGGGGCGCCGCCATCACGGGCTTCAAGACGCTCGGCGAGAGATCTTGGTCGCTCGAGTACACGCTGAGCAGCAAGAAGCACTTCGTGAACTTCCGGATCGAGGGCCAGGGACGCGACGCGAAATACATCTTCGAGTTCATCGGCCCGACGGGCGAGAAGACGACCGAGACCTACCAGGCGAGGGCGCCGCGGACGGATCGCCCGCCGCGCGATCGGCCCGCCGGGAACAGGGGTGGCCGCGGCGATCGCCCGCCCGGCGACGACGCTCCGCGGCCGCGACCGCCGGGCGATGGTGAACCACCAACGCTCGCCGCGGCGCCGATCGTCAAGCCGTTCGACGGGTTCGTGCTCTCAAGCCCGGACGTGACCGGTGGGCGGCTGTCGGTCGAGTGCACGTGCGACGGCAACGGTCGCGCGCCCGCGCTGGCGTGGGAGGGCTCGCCGAAGGAGACCAAGGCCTTCGCGGTGATCGTGCACCATGTGCCTCCGGAGGGAGGGGCGCACGTGTACATGGTCGTCGCCAACATCTCCGCGACCAGCGGCAAGGGCGAACTCAAGAGCGGCGACACGACAACCGGCACGTGGGGACAGAACACGGTGAATCGTCGGAGCGAGTACGCCCCGCCATGCTCCAAGGGACCGGGCGACAAGGTGTACACGATCACGCTCTACGCGCTGTCGACGGAGGTGACCGTGCCTCGCGACAGGCCGCTGACGCGCGAAACACTGCTCGCGGCGATGAAAGACAAGACGCTCGCGACCTCGACGCTTGATGTGAAGTATGCGCGTTCGGGTGCTGGCGGCAGGCGGGGAGGATGAACCATGACTGACCCACGACGCACGGCCCCTTCGCGTAGGACATCGACCTCGCTGGGGGCGCGCTTCGCCGCCGGCGTGATGGCGGGGGCTCTGGCCGCCTCCGTAGCCGTGGCGCAGCCGAGGGACTCCGGCGAGCGGAATCGGCCCGGGCTTCTCGCCCGGATGACCGGGTTTCATACCGAGGTGCCCGCCCACCCGTTCGACATCGTGCTGGTGAACCCGACGCCGAAGTCGGTGACGGCCAGCGTCGTCGCGTACGCGGACACGGAGGGGTACCTGGAACTTGTCGGCTCGTCTCGGCCGGCACTCGGGGGGACGGGGCGAACCGACACGCGCCTGCTGAAGGCCGGCGAACCGGCGCTCTTCGTGCTGTCCAGCCTGCGGGCCGATGCGGCGTACTCCTACCGATTCTGGAGCCGACCCGCCGTCCCGGGCACCGGCAATGCGAAGAAACCGGAGTTCGCGCCCAGCGAGCAGTACTCCTTTCACACGCCCAGGCCCGCGGGGTCTCCTTTTTCCTTCACCGTCATTGCCGACTCGCACCTCGACGCGAACATGACGCCCGCGGTGTACGAGCGGACGCTCGCCAACGCGCTGGCCGACAAACCCGACTTCCACATCGATCTCGGTGACACCTTCATGACCGATAAGCGGGGGCGGGACTTCAAGGCCGCCCTGCCGCAGTACGCCGCCCAGCGCTATTACTTCGGAAAGCTCTGCTGCTGCGCACCGCTGTTCATGGTGCTGGGCAACCACGACGGCGAGTGGGGCTACGCGAGAGGTGACGCCGACGCCATGGCGCCGTGGTCCTTCGCGCAGCGGACCAGCTACTTCCCGCCGCCGGCCATCACGGACGACGCCGACGGCAAGGCCATGTACTCGGGGTGGACGACCTGCGCCAAGGGTCAAGGGGCCAACTACTACGCGTTCACGTGGGGCGATGCGCAGTTCATCGTGCTCGACCCGTTTTGGTTCACGAATGAGAAGGCGCGTGGGCCCGGTGGCCGTGGTGGGGGCGGTGGCAGTTCAAAGGGTGGGAAGGGCGGCCCTGGCGGCGACAGCGGCAACGGCGGAAGGCCCGCGGACGACGCCGACACAACGCTGACCGATCAGGGCTGGCTGATGACGCTCGGGCAGCCGCAGTACGAGTGGCTGACCCGCACGCTCGAGGCCTCACGCAGCAAGTTCAAGTTCGTGTTCATCCATCACCTGGTCGGCGGGCACGGGCGCTCATCACGCGGCGGAATCGCGGCGGCGCCGTACTTCGAATGGGGCGGCAAGAACGCCGACGGGTCCGACGGGTTCGCGCAACACCGCCCCGGCTGGGCCATGCCGATCCACCGGTTGTTGGTGGAGCACCAGGTCTCGGCCGTGTTCCACGGGCACGATCACCTCTATGTCCATGAGGAACTGGACGGCATCGCGTATCAGTGTGTGCCACAACCGGGGAACCTGAACGGCGGCACGAGGAGCGCCGCGGATTATGGCTATCGAGCCGGGACCATTCTCGCGAGCCCCGGGCACGTGCGCGTTTCGGTCTCGCCCGAGACCGCCATGGTTGAGTTTGTCCGATCAGGAAACCCAGCCGTTCCCGCAGTTGGAAAAGGCGACCGGATCGGCAGCGGAACGGTGGTCGATTCGTACGTCATTCGGGCACCTCATGCCGCACCCCAATAGCCAACGGAGCTTGATGCGCACCGGCTGACTCGTGCGACTTGGCCGAAATGGGCTCCAAACAGGGTGCGAATCGATGCCCGCATCAAGTCTCGCTCGGCGGCCGCGCGTCGCCAACGGTTGGCGTATGGGCCCCCGCTTTGGGATCGGCCCAGGCGCGAGCGCCAGGGCCGATTATGTTGTGGCGCCCTATGTGAACCTTCCGACTTCCACACCCTGTACCATCCGGTGCGATGTCGGAGATCACAAGGGTCATCAACGCCATCCACGACGGCGATGCGGAGGCTGCGGCGAAGCTGTTCCCGTTGGTCTACGACGAGCTTCGACGTATGGCGCGTGCGTCGATGGCGCAGGAACGTGTGGGGCACACGCTGCAAGCAACGGCGTTGGTGCACGAGGCGTTTGTTCGACTCTGGAATGACAAGCCGGCGTCCTGGGACGGCCGGCGGCATTTCTTTGGCGCGGCGGCTGAGGCGATGCGCCGGATACTCGTCGAGCACGCGAGGGCCAGGGGAGCAATCAAGCGGGGCGCGGGGAGGAAGAGGGTGAGCCTGGGCCGCGCCCAGACGATCCTTGAGGGCTGCGATTCCGAACTCGACGACCTCTTGGCGCTCAATGATGCACTGGACAGATTGGCGGCGGAGGATCCTGCCAAGGCGGATCTTGTGAAGCTGCTCTACTTCGCAGGTCTCAATCTGGACGAGGCGGCTGCGGTGCTTGGGCTGTCGCGCACGACCGCCTATCGGCAATGGCTGTACGCCCGGGCGTGGCTGCGGGATGCGATGGGATAGGGAGGAGATCCCTGATGAGGCGGAACGGCCTCGCGCGCTTTTCGCATGTAGTCTCGGGGGGGCGCGGGAACTCGCGAGCGGAGCAGGCTGTGCGTATGCCCAGTGAGCGCAAAGATCCCGAGGAGTGCTTTCACGAGGCGCTCAGCAAGGCCGAGGGCGCGGAACGGTCGGCGTACCTCGACGTGGCCTGTGCCGGATCGCCGGAACTTCGGGCGCGTGTTGAGGCGTTGCTGGCGGCGCACTCGGCCGCGGAAGAGAGTTTCCTGCCGCTTCCGACGACGGATCGGGTATGGGGATCACAGGATCCGATCCCGGAAGCGCCGGGAGGCGTTGTCGGGCCATACAAGCTGCTCCAGCAGATCGGCGAGGGAGGATTCGGGGTGGTGTTCATGGCCGAACAGAGCGTCCCCGTCCATCGTCGCGTGGCCCTGAAGATCATCAAGCACGGAATGGACACGCGCCAGTTCATCGCGCGCTTTGAGGCGGAGCGGCAGGCCCTGGCGATGATGGACCATCCGAATGTCGCGAGAGTCTTCGACGCGGGGGCGACCGAGTCGGGGCGGCCATACTTTGTGATGGAACTGGTCAACGGGATCCCGATCACGGAATACTGCGACAGGCATGTATTGGGGATCGAGCAGCGACTGAGGCTCTTCACGCAGGTCTGCTACGCGGTCCACCATGCGCACCAGAAGGGACTCATCCATCGGGACATCAAGCCCGGCAACGTGCTGGTCGCCACGGTCGATGACCGGCCGGTGGTGAAGGTCATCGACTTCGGCGTAGCCAAAGCGACTCAGGGCCAGTTGACGGAGAAGACCCTGTTCACGCTGTTCCGTCAGTTGGTGGGCACTCCGCAGTACATGAGCCCCGAGCAGGCGGATGCGACGCCCGACATCGACACACGAGCCGACGTGTATTCGCTGGCGGTGCTGCTCTACCAACTGCTGACGGGCGCGACGCCGCTTGATGAGCGTGCGCTGCGCTCCCGGGCTCACGGCGAGATTCAGCGGATGATCCGTGAGGTCGATCCGCCGCCACCGAGCACGCGGCTCTCGACGCTGGAATCGATCGCGTCGGTCGCGGCGTGCCGCGCAATCGAGCCGCGCAGATTGCGGATGCGCCTGCACGGGGAGCTGGACTGGATCGTGATGAAGGCGATGGAGAAGGACCGCGCGAAGAGGTACGACTCGGCGGCGGCGTTCGCGGCGGACATCGAGAATCACCTTGCCAGCCTTCCCGTGCGGGCCGGCGCCCCGTCTCGGCTCCTGCAACTGCGGAAGTTTGTTCGGCGCAATCGCCGCCCGGCCGCGCTGATCACGGCGGCCGTGATGACGCTCGCGGCGGGCTTTGTGGGGACCACGATCGGCCTGATCGGACAGAGCCGCCTTCGGGAACAAGCCGAGCGGGAGCGGGACGAGACCCAAGCGCAGCGGCGTCAAGCCCAGGCGAACCTCGCAGAGGCTCTGTTCAATGGCGGCGAGTTCGCGCGGGCGGAGGCAGAGTTCCGGGCGCTGCTGCGGCCGCCCGAGCATGGGCCGGCCGCCACGGCTGAACAGGAGGCCAACTGGCTCGGCTACATCGCTCGGTCGATCGACGAGCAGCGGCGGGGCATGCTTCGAGCTCGTGCCGATGCGGCGTTCCTGG
>DASZWV010000429.1:0-2009 GCA_035546115.1 Phycisphaerales bacterium | reverse complement strand
CGCAGCGCGATGAGGTTGCCGGGCAGGAGCGTGGCCTCGGTCACTCTGGCGTCGAGCGCGGCGTGGCGGCCGTTGACGCTGATGGCGTTCTGGGTGAGCTGCGTGCGGGCCTCGGTCTTGCTCTTGACGAGGCTGGTCTGCGCGAGCAGGTCCACCAGGGCCATGCCGGTGCCGGCGAGCAGGGCCCGGTCGTGCGTGGTGGTGGGGGCGGAGGCGAGCAGGTCCTCCGGGAGGACGAACGGGGCGTCGTTGCCCGCGTCGCCCTTGGCGAAGAGTGCCCTGGTCGCCTGCTTGACCTTCTCGAGCTCCTCGGGGCCGTGGATGAGGCCGGTCATGTGCTCGGCGAGCGCGGCGTGGGCCTCGCGCTTGCCGGGGTCCTTGGTGTGGCGGGCGATGAGGTCGGCGATCTGGTCGTGGTCGAGGAAGGTGAAGGTGTTGAGGAACTTGGGGATGTCGGCGTCGGCGGTGTTGAGCCAGAACTGGTAGAAGGCGAAGGGGCTGGTGCGGCTGGGGGAGTGGTCGCTCTCGGAGCGCTTGGCGGTGAGCCAGATCGCGCCGGACTCGGTCTTGCCGAACTTGCCGCCGTCGGCCTTGGTGACCAGGGGCCAGGTGAGGCCGAACACATGCTCCGGATTCAGATTGCGTTTGTGGGCTTCAGTGAGATACGCGAATGTTGGCCGTTGGAGGGCAAGTTCACCCGCTCGTGAATGCGCGATCCGCCGGATCAGGTCGATGCCGACGACGATGTTGCCAAACTGGTCGCTTCCGCCCATCTGCACGGTCACGTCGTGCTCATAGAAGAGATGTGCAAAGTCGTAGGCCTGGAGGATCATGTAGCTGAACTCGGTGTAGCTGATGCCCTGGTCGCGGTTGTGCAGGCGCTCCTTGACGGACTCCTTCTGGATCATCATGTTCACGGAGAAGTGCTTGCCGATGTCGCGGAGGGCGTCGAGGTAGGAGAGGCCGGAGAGCCAGTCGGCGTTGTTGGCGACGATGGGGGCGGTCGGGCCCGGGGTGAAGTCGAGGATGCGCCGGAAGATGGTGAGCTGGGAGCGGACGTTGGCGTCGACCTCTTCGCGGGAGCGGAGCTGGCGCTCGGCGGTCTTGCCGCTGGGGTCGCCGATGAGGCCGGTGCCGCCGCCCATGACGACCACGGGGGTGTGGCCGGCGAGCTGGAAGCGGCGGAGGGCGAGGATGGGCACGAGGTTGCCGATGGTCAGCGAGTCGGCGGTGGGATCAAAGCCGACGTAGGCGCGCCGCGGCCCGGCGCCGAGATGGGCGGCGAGTTCGGCCTCGTGGGTGCACTGCTGGAGCTGCGAGCGGCGGCGGAGATCCTCGAGGAGGGGGAGTGGTTGGTGGTGGGGGGAGGGCATCGCGCGATGATATCGGCTCGCGAGGGGGCGGGGGTGGGGAGAGAGTGGTGAGTGCCGAGTGCCGAGTGGTGATTAGGGTGGGCGGGGGCGGGGCTTGGCGGTGGTGGTGGGTGCGAGAGCTCCACCTCTCAGATCTGAAATCTCAGAGGCCTCGAGTTTCGGATGTGGGAGAGGGAGGGCGGTCGCTGTGGGTGGCGTGTTCGCTGTGGCCTCGCCGTGATCGCCGGGGTTGTGTGTGTTGCCGGGGCCTTCTGGCGGCTCGGACCGGTTGATCGTGTCGGCGGCGCCGGGCGGCGCGGACACGATCGAACCGGAGGCACCCGGAATCGCCGACGCGGTCGGAGCGGCGGCGCCGTTGGGCTCGAAGCCTGGCGCGGTGAAGGAGAGGGTGTAGCCCGGGAGGGAGTGGAAGTTGGCGTGGGTGAGGTGGATAGGGGCCGCGCCGGTTTGTTCGCGGAGGGCGCGTGGGCTGCGCGTGTGCCTGCGCGGCCTGGTGGGGTCGAAGGTGGCGAAGCGGAGGAGGAGTTGGGAGGTCTTGCGGGCGGTTTCGCGGTCGCGGCGGATGTGCTCGCTTGGGGAGCCGCCGCGGCCCTGCTGGATGCCGGCCTCGTGGCAGGCGGAGTCTTTAAACTCCTG
>DASZWV010000428.1:0-6900 GCA_035546115.1 Phycisphaerales bacterium | reverse complement strand
AGCGCCCGAAACACGGGTCGGAAGACCCGTGCCACCCGTGCCATTACTCCTTGGCGCGGCCGATGTAGGAGCCGTCGGTGGTGGAGACCTTGATGGTCTCGCCGATCTTGATGAAGGCGGGGACGCGGGTCTTGAGGCCGGTCTCGAGCTCGGCGTCCTTGAGCTGGTTGGTGGCGGTGGCGCCCTTGACCTCGGGGGGCGTGTCCTTGATCTCGAGCTCGACCGTGAGGGGGAGCTCGATGCTGATGGGGTTGCCGTTGTAGCAGAGGACGACGGTCTGGGCGTTGGGGCGGAGGTAGAGGAGGGCGTCGCCGAGCACGTCCTTGGGCATGACGAGCTGGTCGTACGTCTCGTTGTCCATGAAGGTGGCGCCGTGGCCGTCGGAGAAGAGGTACTCCATGGGGCGGCGATCGAGATCGACGATCTCCACGTCCTCGGAGGGTTGGCAGCGCTTCTCGACCTGGCCGCCGGTCTGGACGTTCTTGAACTTGATGTTCACGAAGGACCGGAGGTTGCCGGGGTTGCGGAACTCGTAGGCGGCGACGACCCAGAGCTTGCCGTCCATTTTGACGCCGTAACCGGGGCGGAGATCGATAGCCTTCATGGCGGGATCCTCGTTTGAGGGAGGGAAACAGTCGGTCTGGATGTTTTTGGGGGCGAATAGTAGGCAGGGGGAAGCGGCGAAGTGATCGAGCGGCGGGGTGATGGAGGAACGAAGTGGCGGAGCTGCGAAGCGGCGGAGCGGCGGGGCGGGCGGTGGCGCTTGGCGCGGTCGGCGTTGCGCTTGTGGGGTGCGGGCCGGTAAGCCGGCCGCTGGTGGTGGCGGTGCGGGATGCGCAGACGCACGCGCCCATCGTGGGGGCGGGCGTGGAGGCGGATTCGCTCGCGCTCGGGACCTCGCTGGAGGTGTCGGATCTGCTCGACGATGTGCTGGGGCGGCGGGCGGTGTTGGAGTCGAAGGGGATCACCGATTCGCGCGGCGAGGCGCACGTGGCATACTCGCCGGGGCGGACGATCAGCGTGGTGGTGCTGGTGACCGATGGGCCGCCGGCGCGCTTGACGATCCTGCACGACTTTGAGGCGGGGCCGACGGGGTGGCTGACGCCGCTGCAGTGGGCGAGCAAGCCGGCGGCGGTGGAGGTGCGGGCGGGGAGGGAGTAGGGCGATCGCGGCGCTGTGGCGCGAGAGAGCACCAACAGGACGCGTAGGACCAATGGGTGAACGGGGTCAGGTTGCCGCTGCGCGGGCTTTGGCGGAGATGCGGGCCTGCACCGGGCGTGGGGCCTGCTGGTGGGTTTTCTTGGCGCGGTGGGTGGACCAGTCGGTGACGGCGAGGTCGGGGTCGGTCATTTCGCCCGCGTGGAGTTTCAGCACGTCGTAGGTGTTGTTGCGCTGGGCGGGAGTGAAGCCGGCGTCACGGATGAGGCGGCAAAGGACGGCCTCGTCGAGGCAGTAGGTGGTGCCGGCGCTGGAGACGACGTTCTCTTCCATCATGACGCTGCCCATGTCGCTCGCGCCGTAGGCCAGGGCGACCTGGCCGATGTGCGGGCCCATGGTGACCCAGGATGCGCCGATGGAATAGATGTTGTCGAGGAAGAGGCGGCTGAGGGCCTGGGTGCGGAGGTAGTCGGTGGCGCTGGACATGCGGACGCGCTTGCCGAAGAGGTGGGCGCTGGGGAAGCGGGCGCGATCGATGGCGTCGTAGTCGTAGACGTCGGCGGCGCGGGCGCCGGGGGGAAACAGCGGGCCCTCCTCTGGCCCACGCCCGAGGCTCTTTGCGATGGTGTCGCCGGGGAACTCCCGCGTGAGTTCGCTCGGGTCCAAGCCCCAGTCGGGGATGCGGCCGAGGGGGGTGTTCTCACGCTGGAAGGGCCAGGAGATGAAGGCCTTGTAGTGACCGGAAGGTGCCGAGGCGTCGAGGTGTCGGGGTGTCGAGGAAACGGCGTCGCTTGACACCTTGGCGCCTTGACACCTTGACGCCCCCATAAGCGCCTTGTCCTGCCACTTGCGGACGAGGTGCATGTGGTGGATACGGTCGGCGTGTCCCTCGACGTGGCCGAACATCATGGTGGCGCTGGTGAACATGCCGAGGGTGTGCGCGACGTACATGCAGGTGAGCCAGGCCTCGGCGTCGCACTTGCCGAGGCCGATCTTGCGGCGCACCGGTTCGGCGAAGATCTCGCCGCCGCCGCCGGGGAGCGAATCGAGGCCCGCGTCGCGCAGGCGGAGCATGACCCAGCGGATCTTGTCCTCGAGGTTCGAGCCGGGCGGGTCGAAGAAGTGGACGAACTCGATGAACTCGGGCGGGCTGAAGGCGTGGATGTGCATGCTCGGGAACTTCGCCTTGATCCCGGAGAGGAGCTTGATGTACCAGTCGAGCGGGAGGGCGGGGTTCATGCCGCCCTGCATGAGGATCTGCGTGCCGCCGATGGCGATGAGCTCGGCGATCTTGTCGTGGATCTTCTCGGGCTCGAGGGTGTAGGCGTCGTGGTCGCCCTCGTCGCGGCGGAAGGCGCAGAAGGTGCAGCGGGCGTTGCAGACGTTGGTGTAGTTGATGTTGCGGTCGATGATGTACGTGCGGATATGGTCGCCGTGGAGGGAGCGGCAGCGGGCGTCGGCGTGGCGGCCCAGGGCGTGGAGCGGGAGCGAGCGGAAGATCTCGAGGCCCTGATCGAAGGTGAGGCGGGCGTGGCCGGAGGAGACGGCGCGGAGCAGGCCTGGGTCGAGGGCGCTGAGGTGGGGGTGCTCTGGTGGGGGCTGGTAGATGGACATCGGAAAAGGCCGGGAGGGTCGAGTTTTGAGTTTTCAGGAGTTTGTGAAAGATAGGCCGAACGCCGGCGGGAGTCATCCTATGAGGGGGCGAAGTTGTGCGGGCTGTGCGGGTTGCGCAAGCACGGGGATCGGGGTGCGGGGTGTGTCGCGGGCGTGCACGTCGCGATGTGGAGCGCAACGCCCCAGGGGCCGATAGGTCCCGTGGCGACGGGCGATGGAGCGCGGCCGCCAAGAAGGACCCGAGCCCATGAACGTCGTTCCTCGCGCCCATGTGAGCGATGCCATCAAGCAGTTGCGCGGCTGGGTGACGCTGGCGGCGGCGATCGTCGGGATCGCGTGCGCGACGCAGATGATGGTGTTCGGGTTCGCAGCGTTCACCGAGGTCCGCTGGCAGGATGTCAAGCCGGCGGGCACGGAGCGCACGCTGCGCGTGGTGGGGGTGACGGCGCCGGTGAACCCGACGGAGGTTCCCGTGAGCACGGCGAGCGAGGGTGCGCCGGCGAGCGTGCCGGAGCCGCCGTCGCTGTCTCCGGAGCTGCCCGAGAAGCCCGCGGCGACGCCGGCCGCGTCGGCACGGGTCGTGATCCCGGCACATCCGGCGGCGCCGGAACGCAAGACCATCGAGCCGAACCGGGTGAAGAGCGCCTCGGACCTGTGGATGCATCGGGCGAGCGATCTGGCGGCGTCGATGGGCGTCGTGGCCGTCGTGTGCCTGTTCGTGTTCACCATGCTGGGGGCGGTGGTCGCGGGCGGGGGAGCGGTGCCGGGGGTCGAGCGGGCCGTCACGAGCGCCGTGTGGTCGATGATCCTTTGCCTGTTGTGCCTGCCGTGGAGCCGGGCGCTCCCGGGGCTGGGCGTGCAGGGGATCTTCGCATCCTACACGGACATGACATGGATGCTGGACATCAAGGGGACGGGCGGCGCGGCGAACGTGTCGTTCGGGCTGATCATGCAGTGGATGGCCGCGCCGGTGTGCGGGATGCTCGCGGCGATGGGGGTGGCGATCTGGTTCCGGGCGGGTGTGGAGCGGGGAGTTCTGGTGAACGCTCCAAATGAGCTGGAGCGGGCGGTGGTGCGCGAGGCGGAGATGATCCAGAAGCGGGGCGTGTCGCTCTCGGCGCCGAAGGCGGTGGGTGCGCTGCACCAGGCGATCGGGGGGGGCGGGACGGTGTCTGATGGACATGGCAAGGGCGGCCGCGGCGCTCCGCCGGGCACGCTGTCGGCGATGGAGCAGGCTCTGAACGATCGGGAGCTTGCGGGAACCGGGGCCACCGCCACGCGGCCTGTCGCCCGCGGCAAGCTCTCGGGCGGCGTCGCGGATGAGGACTTTCGTCGGCCGATCTAGGCGGTGCCTGCGTCGCCGCCCGCGAGGGCGATGGTGGCCGCGAGCATGCCGTCGACGACGTGGGCCATGGAGAGGTAGTCGAGCTTGTCGGGCGTGTCGCTCGGGCGGTGGTAGTGGTTGTAGCGGAACAAAGCGGTGTCGGTGATTATGAACGCCGGGAAGCCTTCCTGCTGGAAGCCCCAGTGGTCGGACCAGCCCATGTCGCCGAGTGAGTTCGGGATAGCGACGCTGAGCATGGGGAGGGGCGTGCGGGCGCGGAAGGCGTCGGCGGCGAGCTTGACGATCTCTGCGGACCGGGTGTTGCCGACGTTGAGGATGAAGTCGGCGACCTTCGGGAGGAGCGCGGCGAAGGGCGTGTGCGGCCAGCGCTGCGAGCCGGGCTCGTGGAGGAAGCAGCCGATGGTCTCGAGCGTGAACATGGCGCGGATGTCGTCGCCGCGCTGGCGGCAGAGCTTTGCGTAGACCCAACTGCCCATGGTTTCGGAGTGGAAGTGGGGAGGCTCTTCGTTGGCGAAGCAGACGAAGCGGACGGTGCGGGGGAGCGGGCGGCCCGCGAGGCGGCGGGCGATGGCGAGGGTGCCGGCGATGCCGGAGGCGTTGTCGTTGGCGGCGGGGCAGTTCCAGACGGAGTCGTAGTGGGCGCCCAGGAGGATGATCTGCTCGGGGTGCTTGGTGCCGAAAAGGGTGGCCTCGAGGTTGCGGCATTCCATGCCGTCGGCCTGGAAGGGGTAGCGGGCGACCTCGTACCCGGCGCGCCGCAGGGCGCTGGCGCAGAAGTCTTCGGCGAGGCGGTAGGGCTTTGGGGCGCGGGTGTGGCGCTCGCCGATGTCGGTGGCGAGGATGGTGATGTCGCGGCGGAGCTCGTCGGCGAGCGCCTGAATCGCCGGTGTCGGCGGGGGAAGCGGCGCGTGCTTGCGCGGCGGAAGGTGGAGATGGGGGAGCGAGGGGAACACTCGCAGAGTGATACGGGGTGGTGGCTGGCGAGTTGCCGGGACTGAGGCCACGGGTCGGAGACCCGTGCCACCTTACTTGGCGAGTTTCGCGACGACGCGCCAGGTGTCGTGCGGGGAGAGGGTTCGGCCGGTGTGGGCGTTGAACTCTTCGACGAGGGTGTCGAAGCGCGGGTCGTAGGGGAGCTGGTCGCGCTGGCCGAGGGAGCCGACGAGCTGGGTGACGCGATCGCGCAGCCAGGATTCCTCCTTGGGCTGGAGCTTGACGGGGAGCGTGGCGGTGTGGCCGGTCTTGGGGAGCTTGCCGGCCTTGCGCAGGTTGTGCAGGCGGCGGAAGAGGGTGTACTTGTCGAGGTCGGGGCGGGCGGGTTGGACGCGAGTGAACAGGGTTTCGAACTCGTCGGTGTAGGGGAGGTCGTCGAGAGTGCGGCCGCAGGACTTGTAGCCGTTGATGAGGTCGGTGTCGGACTTGGAGGGGGACTTGGAGTCGGTGGGGAAGAGGCTGGGCGGTTTGGATGGTGCAGTGACTCGGGAGGGTTTCTTTGCCGGTGGTGATGCCGCTTCCGAGTTGGAGATGTCGGAATGCGGTGGAGGAGAAGACGCCGCGCGGAGCGTGGGGCCACCCAGCCAGTCGGTGTAGCCGCCGCGGCTGGTGCCGGCGTGGCCGAGGGAGCGGTAGCGATTGACCACGTTGGCGACCCCGAGGTGCTCGAAGACGTCTTCGCCCGCGGCGGCGGGCTGGCCCATGGCGCGGCAGGCTTCCTTGATCTCGTCCAGGTCGAGGAGGGCGAGGGAGTGGCGCTTGGTCTTGTCGCAGAGGCGGACGAGGTGGCCGACGATCTGGTGGGCGGTGCGGAAGGGGACGCCTCTTTGCACGAGGTACTCGGCGAGGACGGTGGCGTCGAGGTGGCCGCGGTCGAGGGTGGCCGCGATGCGATCGGCGTTGAACCTGGCGGTGGCGACGATCCCGGCGGCGATGTCGAGGGAGTCTTTGAGGGTGTCGAAGGCCGCGAAGACGTGGCGTTTGTCTTCCTGGAGGTCGCGGTTATAGGCGAGGGGGAGGCCCTTGAGGATGGTGGAGAGGGCGGTGTGGTGGCCGTAGATGGTGCCGCACCGGCCGCGGATGAGCTCCAACATGTCCGGGTTGCGCTTCTGCGGCATCATCGACGAGCCGGTGGTGTAGGCCTCGCCGAGGGTGAGAAACGAGAACTCGGTGGTGGCGTAGATGATCCACTGCTCGGCGAGGCGAGAGAGGTGCATCGCGGTGCGCGAGCACGCGTGGAGGAAGTCGAGGGCCTCGTCGCGCGAGGCGGTGGAGTCGATCGAGGAGATGGTGGGCTGGTCGAAGCCGAGATCGCGGGCGACCTGCGAGCGATTGAGGGGGAGCGTGGAGCCGGCGACGGCGCCGGAGCCGAGGGGGCTGGCCGCGAGGGCGTCGTGCCACGTGGGCATGGCCTCGAAAAGCCGGCGGTCCCGATCGAACATGGCCCACCACGCCATGCACTCGGCGCCGAGGACGGCGGGCTGGGCGCGCTGCAGGTGGGTGTAGGTGGGCAGGACGGTGGCGCCCTGGGCGCGTGCGAGGGCTTCGAACGAGGCTTGCAGCCTTGTGAGCGAGGCGGCGAGCGTGCCGCAGGCCTCGCGGAGCCAGAGGCGGAGGTCGAGGGCGACCTGGTCGTTGCGCGAGCGGCCGGTGTGCAGGCGGCGGCCGGCGTCGCCGATCTTCTCAACGAGCGCGGCCTCGATGCACATGTGGACGTCTTCGAGCTCGACCTTCCAGCCGGGCCACGCGCCGGGGACGCCCACGGCGGTCGGTCCGGCGGGGGCGCGCTC
>DASZWV010000427.1:0-7765 GCA_035546115.1 Phycisphaerales bacterium | reverse complement strand
CGAGAAGGTTCAGGATGAGGTACCCCACGGCGCCGAAGAACCCGCACGCCAGATAGAACGCGAGGTATCGCTTCCGCCCGAGATACTCCTCGACCAGCCCGCCGACAAACCACAGGCCGAGCATGTTGAACACGATGTGCGGGATATTCGCGTGCAGGAACTGGAACGTCAGGAACCGCCAGACTTGGAACTCGAAGAACGCTTTGCCGGTGGAGAAGTGGCCGAAAGCCTCGACAATCCGCATGGGGGTGAGCCTGGCTATGCCGATTTCCTGCATGTACGTCGGGTGCCCGGTGGAGTCGAGCACAGGGTTGCCTCGCTGGTCTTGCAACTCGCTCTTGGGGTCAAAGATCGGATGGCAGTACAGCTGTGTGCCGGGGATCGGGCGGGTAATCCACGTAGCTTCCACGCCGGCGCGAATCTCGGCCGAACTCACTCCCTGGCGGGCGATCTTCCCCGTGGATACGGGCCAGTAGACATTCCCCAGAATGAAGAAACTAAAGAGAAAGACAACACTATTGACGATCACCAGCCACGTGTTCACCGAGAGCGGGCTCACGCGCCCGACGCGCGCGGGCTGGCCGGCGACTCCTCGTGAGCCTGTAGGACGGGCGTAGTCTCGGTCGGCGATTCCCATGGGGCAGGCGGGTGAGATCGGTCGGATCGGGTCGGAATGCTAAGAGATCATCACCCCTTGCCGCGGGTTCGCTCGGTGGCTTCCTTGAGCGTCGCCTTCTCGCGCCACGAGAGGCTCTGCATGCCCTTCTCGCGGATCTTCGCGAGAATGCGGTCCACCTCCAACTGCTGGTCTCGCTCCTTCTGCTGGCGCTTGAGCGCGGCGTGGTACGCCTTGTCGGCCTCGGCCTCCTTGGGGCCGTGGGTGTTCTTGAACCCCTTGTTCCCCAGGTCGGTCTGGTACGACCAGGGCTCCTCATCCTCCATGAAGCGAAGCTGCTGCCGCTGCATGTAGCACGATATGGCACAGAACAGGCAGACGGAGAAGATGTAGTTGTTCCGATCCGCCACCAGCGCGACGGTGCCCAGCACGGCCGCGAGCACAAGGCCGATGTTCACCGCGATCTCCATCGATCGCTTGTAGCCGATGCGCGACCAGAGCACCTCCTGCAGCATCCGCCCCGAGTCCAGCGGGTACATCGGCAGGAACACGTTGAACGCGAAGAGCACCAGGTTCATGTAGTACGCGGACCACAGCCAGATCTTCCACGTCGAGGTCATCCACGAGCCGGACGCCGCCATGCCCGGGTGCAGCGGGTTGAACAGCACGCTCTCCCACCCTCCGCCGGCGGCAACGAGCGCGATGCCCGTGGCGATCATGATGAGCAGGGTGACCGCCGGGCCGCCGATCGTGGTGATCAGGTTCGCCTGCCACGTGTGGCGCGGCCGGCAACACGCCAGCCCGCCCAGGGGCCACATGAGCACCTGATCGGCCTCGCCGCCCGTCATCCGGCACGCGAGACAGTGCCCGAACTCGTGCAGGAGCACCGAAACGAACAGCCCGACCATCATCGCCAGCTGGTACGTGAGTCCGAAGCTGCCGTACGAGAGCGATGAGACCAGCTGCGCGATGATGAACACCACGTAGAGCAGGTGCACGCGCACCTCGATCCCGCGGAGCCCCGGCATCCAACGCGGAACTCTGAACAGCGGGAGCGACCACCCGTAGAACCCGTCTCCCTCGACGAAGATGCGGCGCATGGCGCGCCGGAAGCCGCCGCCCTCGCCGTAATCACCGCGCCCTCCCCCGCCGTCCCCTCCCCCGCGGTTGTAATCTCGATCCTGCAGTCCCATTGTGGCATTGGTCCCCTACCGGCTCGGGAAGTCCGGGAGGCAGATTCGGATTACAGGAATCCCGCACGCCGGGCCAGCAGGACCGCGAGCATCGATTTCGCATCTCGCATCTCGCCCGACGAGACCATCTCGACGGCCCGGGCCGCGGGAACGATCTCGACCTGGATCGTCTCATCCTCTTCGAGATGCTGGCCGACGTGGGTGAGGCCGGTGGCCGCGTAGGCGAACATCCGCTCGTCGGTGAGTCCCGGCGTGGTGTAATACCAGCCGAGATCGTGCAGTTTCGCGGCCTTGTAGCCGGTCTCCTCGATCAACTCACGGGCGGCGCACAGCTCCGGCGCCTCACCCGGCCCGAACCCGCCCTCGGTCAGGCGCGGCCGCTCGATGGTGCCGGCGCAGCACTCCAGGAGCGGCTGTTGCACCGTGATGCGGAAGTTGCGGATGAGGACGACGGACTTGCCGCCGCCCGATTCGAGCACGGGCACAATCACCACGGCGCCCGGGTGGCGGACGACTTCCCGCTGGATCGTCCTGCCGCCGGGACGCTGGACGGTCAGCAACTCGAAGTCGAACTTGCGGCCGCGGTGGATGAGTGAACGGGCGATTACTCTGGGCGTGGCGCTTCCGGCGTCTGTCATGGCTCGATCATATCGATCGGACTTGCCCGCACTCGGGGCAGGAAGAGCCGCTGGGGATTCCGAGCAGTGCGTATCCACACCCCGCGCAGCGCCCCAACCGCCGGCGCCATGCGCGTCGCGCCGCTGGAATCCCCCAGACGGCAAGACCCGCGAGTCCCGTCCAAGCGACGAGGTCCGCGAGCAATCCCCGCCAGAATATGAGAACTGGAAGATCGAGGCGCGCCAGGATGCCAGTCCTATTGGCACGCTGGGGCCAGAACGTGCGAGGATCGGGGCAAGAGCCTTCTCCCATCACGCCGGTCTCCGCCGTGGCCCGACGCGCGGTCCACACACCCCGCACGCACCTCCATGGAAAGCCATACGCGTAGGTCGAGACGCTCCACAGTGGCTTGGTCGCGTCCCGCGAGTCGCTCCAAGTGCCCGGGCGGAGCGCCCACGGGGGCGCGCCCCTCAAGACTCGACCCGAGGGATTGCCGTAATCACCGGACTCCGCACGCGGAAGCACCATATCGCCGCCCAAGTTGGTCCAGAGTTGTCCTGTCTGCTTTCCATCCAGCCCGTCGACAGCGCCGGCCAGGTGCCACTCTCCGAAGACGGCGATACCCCTCGATCCGGCGAGTGCACCAGCAATGGCGGGGCCCCAGCCACCAATTGCCGTGGCCATCACACCGATCAAGAGAGCGACCGCCACACGCCTTGACCGTTTCCACAAAGGCGAGCCTCTTTGCGCCGCGCTCATGCAGCGCAGTGTACGGCGAGTTGGCGCCACTCGCGCCTATGCGCGATTCCACGTCCGCGCCCCATACACCGCCCGATCACCGAGGTCCTCCGCGATCCGGATGAGCTGGTTGTACTTCGCGTTCCGATCGCTCCGGCAGGGCGCGCCCGTCTTGATCTGCCCGCAGTTGGTCGCCACCGCGATGTCGGCGATCGTCGAATCCTCGGTCTCGCCAGAGCGGTGCGAGAGAATCGCCCCGTAGCGGTTCCGCATCGCGAGGTTCACCGCATCGAACGTCTCGCTCAGCGTGCCGATCTGGTTCACCTTGACGAGGATCGCGTTGCCGCACCCTTCCTTGATGCCGCGGGCGAGGAACTTGGGGTTCGTCACGAACAGGTCGTCGCCGACGATCTGGATCTTCTCGCCGAGTTTTTCGGTGAGCTTCGCCCACCCCGACCAGTCGTTCTCCGCGAGGCCGTCCTCGATCGAGCGGATCGGGTACTTCCTGCACCACCCGGCCCACAGGTCGATCATCTCCTCGCTCGAGACGATCCGCTTCGGGTCGCTCTTGAAGAAGCAATACCCCTTTTTCTTCTTCTCCGCGGCCTCGTTCCAGAGTTCCGTCGTCGCCGGGTCGAGGGCGACGAAGATCTGCCGGCCCCACTCGTACCCGGCCTTCTCCGTTGCCTCCTCCAGCAGCTTGATCGCATCCTCGGCCGACTTCAGATCCGGCGCAAAGCCGCCCTCATCGCCCACCGCCGTGCTCAGCTGCCGCTCGTGCAGCACCTTCTTGAGCGCGTGGTAGATCTCCACGCACGACCGCAAGCCCTCCTCGAACGACTCGAACCCCCACGGCTGGATCATGAACTCCTGGAAGTCCACGTTGTTGTCCGCGTGCTTGCCGCCGTTGAGCACGTTGAACATCGGCACCGGCAGCGTCTTGGCCGCCGACCCGCCGAGATAGCGGTACAGGGGCAGGTCGCACGCCTGGGCCGCGGCCTTGGCGCACGCCATGCTCGCGCCGAGGATGGCGTTCGCCCCCAGCTTGCCCTTGGTCGGCGTGCCATCGACCTTGAGCATGGCCGCATCGATGGCCTCCTGCTCGCGGACATCCATCCCCTCGATCGCGGGCGCGATCTGCTCGAGGACGTTCGCCACGGCCTTGGAGACCCCCTTGCCCCCCCACCGCTTCTTGTCGCCGTCGCGCAGCTCCACCGCCTCGTTCTCCCCCGTGGAGGCCCCGCTCGGCACCGCCGCGCGCCCGACGATGCTCGACGAGAGTTCCACCTCGACCTCGACGGTGGGGTTGCCGCGGGAGTCCAGAATCTGACGGGCGTTCACGCCGACGATGTCGTACATTGGCCATCCTTCCAAGTGGGGGGCGGATGATACCGGGCGAGCCGATGGGAAAATCGCTCGCGGATCGGATGTCGCGACGAGCCGTGGTCCCCGTATGGTGGGTACTGTTTTGCTCCTCCGGAGCCCGCCCGCGCCCATGCCCGAATCGACCAACGGTTTCCCCGAGCGCATCGCAAGGCTGCAGGGCGAGCTCGCCATGCAGGGCCGGCGTGTCCAGCAGTTGCTGGAGGCCGCCTTCGATGCCGCGTTCGAACGCGACGCCACGGGCGCTGCCGGGGCCATCGGGCAGGATGAGCAGATCGACACCATCGACGTCGAGATCGAGCGCAACTCCGTTGCGCTCCTGGTCGAGGCGACGGCCGCGGGCGCGGCGCTCTCCCCCGCCCTGCTCCGGCGCGTGCTCACGATCGTGAAGGTGAACAACGAGCTGGAGCGCATCGCCGATGCGGGGGTGGCCGTCGGCGAGCTCGTGAAGGACCTGCTGGCCCAGAACGTGCAGCTCCCGCAGACCATCCGCGTGATGACCAACTCGGTCATCGGCATCCTGCGCGACTCGTGCTCCTCGCTGGAGCGCAACGACGCCCAGCTGGCCAAGATCGTGCTGGCCAGCGAGGACGCCGTCGAGGCCTTCAAGCGGGCGATCCTGCGCGACCTCCAGGTCCAGGTCTCCTCCGGCAGGCTCACCGTCGACGCCGCGTTCCTCGTGCAGGAACTCAGCACCCTCTGCGAGATCATCGCGAGCCATTGCACGAACATCGCCGAGCAGGCGCTCTACGTGGCCTCCGGCAAGACCGTCCGCCACATGGGCGGCAGGTGGGTAGAGTCGCCGCCCTCGCCCGGCGGCTGACGCTCAGGCGTTCTCCGCCCTTCCAAAGACGATCGCGCCCGCCACGAACCCGACGATCCCGATCCCGATCAGGATCGAGCATGGGAGCGCCATGTCGCTCCAGCCGAAAGGCTGCCGCCACACGCCGCCCTCGAGCGCGAGAATCGACCACCGCACCGGGCTCAGCATGCTCAGCGATTTCATCCAGCTGCGCAACACGAACAGCGGGATCATCCCGCCGCCGATCATCGAGAAGATGAGCATCGCGCCCCACCCGAGCCCCGCGGCCGCCCGCTCGCTCTTCGAAAGCACGCTGAACAGCAGCATCAGGCCGACGAAGCAGCAGCCCGTGCAGACCATGGCGACCGCGAGCTTCGGATACGACGTCGGGCGCACCCCGAAGACAACCCCCGCGATCACCATCAGCAGAACCACGACGACCTGCGTCATCACGAAGCACGCCAGCGCCTTGCCCGCGAGCACCTGCATCGGCCCGAGCGGGGCCACGCGCAGCCGCGGGAGCGTCCCCCGGGTGCGCTCCAGCACCAGCGCCACCGCGAACGACATCGAGCACCCGATGAACCCCCAGATCATCCCCTGCGGAAACGTCCACGCGTACGCGTTCGGCGGCGGGCGCGGCCCCTCGCCGGGCTCCGGCCGGCGGGCGACGTCGGCCTTCTCGATCTTGATCGGCTGCCAGCCGCCCGCGCCGACGCCGGACGAACCCCCGCTTGAGTCGTCGGGAATCCGCGGCACATCCACGAGGAACTGGTCGAGGCTGTCGAAGAACTTCGAGAACGTCCGCTTGTCCTCCTCGCTGAGCTTCGCGCTGTTCCGCACGGCGTCCATCGACTTCTTCACCTGGTCCTGCATCATGGCCGGGTTCTTGAAGGCATCCTGCATCCGCATGAAGCCGTACTTGGTGAGCACGCCCTCGAGCATCCCGGATTCGGCGCGGTGCGACGGGTCCACGCCGAGCACGATGCTCGAGCCAGCGCCGAAGAACATGGAATCCCGCGTCGCCCCGAAGCCCTTGGGGAGCACGACGAATGCCGGCGACTTGCCCGTCGCCACCAGGCGCTCCGCCTCGGCGCGGTTGGGCGAATCGGTCACCGCGATCTCGGACGCCCCATGCAAGGTCTCGACAAACGCCCGCGAGCCGGCCGAGTTGTCCTCATCCACGAGCAGAACGTCGATCTTCCCGTCGCCGCCCCCGCCGCCCGACCCGAAGATCGTCCCGAAGAAGATCGCCGTCAGAATCGGAAACACGAACGCGAAGAAGAATCCCATCCGGTCCCGCAGAAGCAGGCGGATGTCCTTCGCCGCGATGGCCCAGATCGCGCCCATCAGTCTCTCAGGCTCCTTCCGGTGAGCGAGAGGAACACGCCCTCGAGGTCCGGCCGGTCCACGCGCACGTTCAGCACATCCTTCTGCGCGAGCTTCTCCGAGAGCGTCGCCACCGGGTTCGCGCTCGCGAGCTTTTCCTCGCCCGCCGTGGTGTGGATGGTCACCATGCTCTCGCCCCCGTACCTGGCGATCAGCTCATCCACCGTCCCCAGCGCCAGCAGCTTGCCGTGATCGATCACCGCGACCTGGTCGCACAGCCGCTGCGCCTCCTCCATGTAGTGCGTGGTGTACACGATCGTCCGCCCCTGGTCGCGCAGCGCCCGCACGATGTCCAGGATCGCGTTGCGGCTCTGCGGATCCACGCCCGCCGTCGGCTCATCCAGCAGCAGCAGGTCCGGCTCGTGCATCAGCCCCGCGGCCAGATTCAGCCGCCGTTTCATCCCCCCGCTGTACCCCTTCACCCGGTCCTTCCGCCGGTCGGTCAGCCCGACGAGGGCGAGCACCTTGTCCGCCCGCTCGCGGATCACATCGCCCGAGAGCCCGTAGAGCCGCGCGAAGAACGCGAGATTCTCATCCGCCGAAAGGTCGTCGTACAGGGCGCTCGCCTGCGGCGCAATCCCAATGCGCCGGCGCACCGCCGGGTCGCTCGGATCGCCGGCGACTCCGCCCGCCTCCAGCGTCACCGATCCCGAGTCCGGCCTGAGCAGCCCGACCGCCATGCTCAGCGTCGTCGTCTTCCCCGCGCCGTTGGGGCCGAGGAACCCGAACACCACGCCCCGCGGCACCTCGAGCGACAAGCCATCCACGGCGACGATGTCGCCGAAGGACTTGCGGAGATTCTACAGCGTCAGCATGGCCGGCACACGGTACTGGAGGATCGCGTCGGCGTCAAAGCGGCAAAGGGCGCTTTGTCCCTCAGTGACCTCTGTGTTGCCTCTGCGGCCTTTGTGGAAAGGCTCCCTGGATGCAAGCCAACAGCCGGTTCACAGAAGTCCCCGAGGCAACACAGAGGACACCGCGGGATCCGAGTGCTCGAACCACATCCTTTGGGCATCCTAAAGTCTCCCC
>DASZWV010000426.1:0-4960 GCA_035546115.1 Phycisphaerales bacterium | reverse complement strand
GGCCGGGCGCGGACCCCTGCTCGCGCATCATCTTGCGCGACCAGGCCCAGTCGTGCTCCGTACGGCAGACAAAGAGCCCGACGGTCGAGCCTTCGTGCACGGGTTTGATGATCACCGGAAGCGGGAGCGGACAGGCATCGTCGCGCACATCCAGCACGCGGCACTCGGGCGTGGGAATCCCGAGCTTCACCGCCGTGAACTTGGTCGCGACCTTGTCCATCGCGTGGCGCGCCGCCGCGGCCCTGCTCCCCACGAACGGCCGGCCGTCCTGTTCGAGGAGGTCTTGCAGCGGCCCGCCCTCGCCCCAGCCGCCGTGCAGGGCGGGAAAGATCACGTCGCCGGGCAGGGCATCGAGTTCCGCCGGCGTGAGCTTGTCGATGGTCTGGTTGTGCACCGCGGCGAACTTGCCCGAGTCGCGGAGCGCCTGGGAGATGAAGTGCGCCGATTTCAGCGACACCTCGCGTTCCGAGCCGGGACCGCCGCCGAGCACCAGCACTGATTTCGCGATATGTGCCATAGGTCCCATCGGTCCTATCCGACCTGTTTCCCGCGCCCCGAGCGCTGCCACACGACCACTTCCCGCTCCAGCGTGACGCCGAAGTAGTCATCCACGCGCCGCACCACGTGCTCCATGAGCTCGATCACGTGGCGAGCCTTGGCCGTCTTCGGGTCGGTCACAATGAAGTTCCCGTGCCGCTCGCTCACGCTGGCGCCGCCGACGGCCATGCCCTTGCATCCCGCCCTGTCGATCAGCATCCCCGCCGAGACGCGCTGGCCCGAGGCCCCGATGTCCTTCAGATCCGCCTTCAGCGTCGGGTTCTTGAAGACGCACCCCGCGCTGCGATCGGCCATCGGCTGGCTCTTGGCCTTGTACGCCATGACTTCCTTGTGGCGCGTGCGCAGGCGGCCCGCATCCGTCGGGAACAGGGCCAGTTCCACGCTCGTGATGATCGCATCGTCCAGCCCGCTGTGGCGATAGGAAAAACCGACCTCCTTGCGACCGAGGGAGAACTCGCTGCCGTCGCGCCGGATCCCGTGCACGCGATCGACGACATCCGCGATCTGGCCGAACGCCCCCCCGGCGTTCATGCGGATCGCGCCGCCGATGGTCGCGGGAATCCCGCCGAGGCCTTCCAGGCCGCCGAGGCCCAGACGCACCGACTCGATCACGAGCTTCGGCAGGTTCGCGCCGGCGCCCGCCTTCAGCCGCCCGCCTTCCTTGTCCCAGTGGACATCCATGAACGCGGGCTTGCTGAGCGCCACGACCAGCTCGCCGACACCATCGTCGTCCACGAGCAGGTTGGCGCCGTCGCCAAGCACGCGGAGGTGCACATCCGTCGCGAGGCATTGGCGCAGCTGCTCCATCGATTCCGGCGTGGCGAGTCGGTCCGCGCCGCCACCGATTCCGAACCACGTCTGGATCGGCGCATTGAGCACGATCGGTATCTCGGCAACCGCAGTCATGCCTTGTTCTTCTCCCCGGCCTTGAGGAACCCGCGCCCCACCGCATCCACCGGGCCCGCTCCCATCACCAGCAGCAAGTCCCCCGGCCGGCAGGCGATCTCGAGCTGCTCCACGATCGCCTCGAACGGGTGCAGGTGCATCGCCTGCACGCCCTTGTTCCGGAGCCGATCCACCAGATCGGTCGATGTCACCTTCGCCTTCTCCTCCTGTGAGTCGCGCACGAAATAGATCTGCGGCACGATCACCAGATCCGCCGCGGAGAACGCGCTGGCGAACTCCTCCAGAAGGTGCCGCGTCCGGCTGTGCTGGTGCGGCTGAAAGACGCAGATGAGCCGCCCGCCGCGAGCCTCCGGCTTCTCGAACGCGCGCAGCGCCCGGAGCGTCGTCTCCACCTCCGTCGGGTGGTGCCCGTAGTCGTCGTACACCTTCACCGGCTGTCCACCGGACTTCCCGACCGTTCGCTCCCCCAAGAGCTGCATCCGCCGATCCAGCCCGCGGAATCGGTTGATCGCCGGCCCGAGCGCATCCGGGTCCGCCCCCGCCCACAAGGCCAGCACGCACGCCGTGGCCGCGTTCATCGCGTTGTGGTCCCCGGGCATGGGCGTGACCCACGCGGCCACCAGCCCCTCGCCGTTTCGGACCAGTCCGGTCCGGCGCGTCTCCGGGTCGTAGCGCACCGACCAATCCGCCGACGGCAGCCACCCGATCGTCTGCACCTCGCACGACAAGCCCGCCGTGACCTCGCGACGATGGGCGTTCTGCTCGGCGATCAGCAGCCTGCCGCCCTCGGCCGCCGGCGGAAGCAGCTTCGCGAACTCATGGAACGACTTGATGACCTCATCGAGCGACCCGTACACATCCAGGTGGTCGGCCTCGACGCTGTTGATGGCCGCGAGCCGGGGCGAGTAGTTGTGGAACGACCGGTTGAACTCGCACGCCTCGACGACCAGCAGCCCGGGCTTGCCCGACTGAGACCCGGCCGCGATCGTCTGTGATCCCAGTCGGAACCCGCCCCCACCCTTTCCGCCCGCCCCAAGCTGGGCGCAGTTCGCCCCGACGATGACGCTCGGGTCCAGCCCAGCCTCGCCCAGGATGAACCCGAGCATCGCGGTCGTGGTGCTCTTGCCATGCGTTCCGGCGACGCACACGCCCGTCATCCCGACCATCGCCCACCCGAGAGCCTCGGCGTACGAGAGTTGCGGGATCCCCAGCCGATCCGCCTCGAGCATCTGCGGATGGTCTGGCCGGATCGCGGCCGAGGCGATCACCAGTTCCGTACCCTCCGGGAGCCATTGCTTGGACTGATCGAACCCGATCTCCACGCCGGACTTCTGGAGCATCTCGGTGAACGGCGACGGCGACGAATCCGACCCGGAAATCACCCCCCCGCGAGCCCTGAGCATGAGCGCAAGCCCCGACACGCCGCACCCGCCGATGCCGACCATATACACGCGCCGGCCGGCCACTTCCATGGGCTTGGTGCGGTCGACGACCAGCGGCCCAACGGGTTGGGGCTCTGTGGTACGGGAGTCCCCTCCGCGTTGCAGTGGGGGGGCGGCCACGACAGCCTGGGGAGCCGGTTTGATCTCGATCGAAGAGGGCACGGGAGCATCAACCACGCCGCGGGGATGGGGCGACGGGAACGGACCAATCGTCTTGAGCATCGAAGGGATGATCGGATTGTTGACCCTTCCGGCGTGATTGGAACCGACAGCGGATTCGGGATGTCGGATGTGGGAAAGGCGACGTCAGCAACTGCGTCCGGTGGGGACGGGGCGACGAACTCAAACGGCACAAAGGCGAGGGAAAGGACCGAGCCGCGATGCGAGGCGGATCGAAAGCCCTTCCTCGGGCTCCGTACCCTTGGCCCCATGACTTCTCCCGCCCCCCTCCCCTACAAGCTTGCCTGCCTCTGCGACCTGCGCGACAGGGACGGTCGCATCCTACTCCTTCGGCGCCTCCGCGAGCCGAACAAGGGCCTCTGCTCCCCGATCGGCGGGAAGCTCGACATGCACACCGGGGAGAGCCCGGCCCAATGTGCCCAGCGAGAGATCATGGAGGAGGCGGGGATCCACGTGCCCATCGAGCGGTTGCACCTGCTCGGACTGATCTCCGAGCGGGCCTACGAGGGCAAGGGCCATTGGCTGCTGTTCTACTACAGGGTGTTGGGCCCGGTCGAAGTGACCCGCACGAGCCTGAACGAGGGGACGCTGGAGTGGTTCCACGAGCGCGAACTCGAAGCCCTGCCGCTGCCCCAGTCCGACCGCCAGATCATCTGGCCCACCGTCCGCCGCTGCGAGAAACGCTACGACCAGGCCAGGCCCGTCTCGCACACCAACCGCCCCGGCTTCTTCGCGCTGCACATCGACTGCGGCGAACAGGGGGACATGACCTGGGCGGTCCAGCAGTTGGAGGAATAGTTCACTCAGTGCACGCCGACCGCCGCGAGCCACCGCTCCACATCCAGCGCGGCCTGGCACCCCATCCCGGCCGCCGTCACAGCCTGGCGGTACACGCTGTCGGCCACATCGCCCGCGCCGAACACGCCCGGCAGGTTCGTCGCGCTCGAGCGCGTGCGGAGCAGCAGATACCCCTTCTCGTCGAACTCGAGGCCCGTGTCCTTGATGAACCTCGTCGCCGGCGTATGCCCGATGGCGACAAACAGCCCGCCGACGTCCAGGCGTGAGCGTTCCTTCGTCACCGTGTCCTCGAGCGTCACGCCCTCGATGTGGTCCTTGCCGAGCACGTCAACCACGACCTTGTTCCAGAGCACCTTCGCGTTGTGACGAGACAGGAACCGCTCCTGCATGATCTTGCTGGCACGCAGCGAGTCTCGCCGGTGGATGATGTACACCACCGAGCCGAACTTGGTGAGGTACGTCGCCTCCTCCATCGCCGTGTCGCCCCCGCCGACCACCGCCAGCGGCTTGTCACGAAACGCCGGAAGAGCCCCGTCGCACACGGCGCACGCCGACACCCCACCCCCGGACCGGGCCAGCCGCATCTCGTTGTCCAGGCCGATCCAGTTCGCAACGGCGCCAGTCGCGACGATCACGGCGTGCGCCTGAAGGGTGTGTCCCTCGGCCGTGTGCAGAGTGTGCGGCGTTCTCGCGGGGTCCTTCGAGAACTCGCACTTCACGATGTCGTCCATCACCACCTGCGAGCCGAACCGCTCGGCCTGCGCCTGAAAGTGCGCCATCATCTCCGGGCCGGTGATCCCCTTCGGAAATCCCGGGTAGTTCTCCACCTCGGTGGTCAGCATGAGCTGCCCGCCCGGAAGCACCGGCCCCGGGTCCTGCTTCGGCACGCCGATATAGACCACCGGCGAGAGGTTGGCTCGCGCGGCGTAGATCGCCGCCGTCCATCCCGCCGGCCCCGAGCCGATGATCGCCACCTTGTGCGCTGCTGAGCCCATGCCTACTTCAACTCCCCCTTCTCGAGCAGGCGCTGGCGATACAGCGAGATCGTCGGCGGGAACAGCAGGTAATCCCCCCGA
>DASZWV010000425.1:0-6281 GCA_035546115.1 Phycisphaerales bacterium | reverse complement strand
GTTGTCTTTGTTTCCGGTCGCGGCCGCGTGTGCGGGCGACGACCGACCCCCCCCCCGCGGCGCACGGAGTTTTCCAATGTCCGTCCTCCCGGAAACAAAGATCGGTCAGCTCGAGTACTTTGAGGCGCACATCCCGATCTGGGTTGTGGCCCCGACCACCATCGGCCTGACGAGCACGGCGACGAGCCTGCTGTCGTCGCGCATCGAGGATGCCCGCACCGCCTACAACCAGATGCTCGCGGCCCGCGACGCCGCGAAGAACGCCACGCAGGTGTGGTACGACAAGTGCGCGCTCATGAACGAGGCCGGGCGCGACGACATCCGCCTCATCAAGGCCTACGCCGACAGCCAGGCCAACCCGATGACCGTGTACACGCTCGCGCAGGTCGATCCGCCCGCGCCCCCCGGCCCCTCGCCCACCCCCGGCACGCCCGACAGCTTCAAGGTCTCGCTCAATCCGGCCAGCGGCGAGCTCACCCTCGCGTGGAAGTGCATCGGCGACGGCAACGCCGTGTACCTGGTCTCGCGGCAGTTCGCCAGCGACCCGGCGCCGGTCTTCCTCGGCGCGGTGGGCGCCAAGACCTTCACCGACTCGACGCTGCCGAACATCAGCGGCGCGAGCCTGCCCGTGTCGTACTTCATCACCTGCCAGCGCGGCGCCATGCAGGGCGCGATGGCGAGCGTCACCATCCGCTTCGGCACCGGCGGCGGCGGCGGGTTCTCGGTCATCGAGAACGCGCCGATCCCGAGCGTGAAGATGGCGGCGTGAGCGAAAACAGCAAAGCGGCAAATCTGCAAAGCTGCAAATCAAGGCAGAGAGATCGGCAGCCCCGGGGCTTGTTTGGCCCGGGGCTGTTCATTGGGGGATGTGCTGCTTTGCTGCTTTGCCATTTGCTGCTTTGGCATTTGCTGCTTTGGCCCCCGCTGCCACCCTAACCTTCGCTCGCGGTACACCACGCAGCGACTCTCTCCGGAGCCCACCCGCATGCCCGAGCCCTCGGCCTCCAAGCAGCAAGCGACCAAGCTCCTCCTGAGCGTTGAGGGTGCGGGGGGTGGGGGGGGTGAGGGGGGTGGGGGGGGTGAGGTCTCCGATGCGGGCAGGAAGCCTTCCGCGGCCGGTGCGAAGGATCCCGGCAAGATCGGCGGCATGGGCAAGGCCGCGGCCGACAAGCTGCTCGAGCTCGTGTACGACGATTGCCGCCGGCTCGCGGCGTCGTATCTGCAGCGCGAGAACGCCGGGCACACGCTCCAGCCGACGGCCCTGGCCCACGAGGTGTACATGCGGCTCATCGAGCAGGACCGCGTGGACTGGAAGGGGCGGACGCACTTCATGGCGATCGCCGCCCAGGCCATGCGGCGGCTGCTCATCGACCACGCCCGCGGCCGCGACCGGCAGAAGCGCGGCGGGGGGTGGAAGCGGGTCTCGCTCGACGGCGGGAGCGGGAGCAGCAGCCGGGGCTCGGCGATCGCGGATCCGCGCTCGAAGAAGAAGCACGAGTCGGAGGAGGTGGACGTCGAGAAACTCGACGCGATCCTGGCGGAGCTGGCCGAGCTCGATGAGCGGCAGGCGCAGATCGTGACGATGCGGTTCCTCGGCGGGATGACCGTCGAGGAGGTCGCGATCGCGCTGGGCATCTCCAAGCGGACCGTCGAGGGCGACTGGACCATGGCCCGCGCCTGGCTCCGCAAGCGGCTTGCGGAGGAGGCGGAGGATTGACGCGTCCGGTGCTCGGGTCTGTACGCCTCTGTGCCCGCACGCCTTCTTCTCTCTCCCATGACCCCCGAACGCCACAAGCAGATCAAGGCGATCTTCCTCGAGGCGCTCGAGGCCGGGGAGCGGGGCGCGGGGGGTGGGGGATGGGAGGCGGTGATCATCAAGCGGTGCGAGGGCGATGCCGATCTCGAGCGCGAGGTCCGGGCCCTGCTCGAGCACCATACTGATATTGATCCCAAGCTCGCCGAGCCCGAACTCCGCCGCATCGCCTCGCAGCCGCAGATCGCCCTTCCCGACGAGCAGGCCCCTGCCGGGCCCGACGCCGAGGCGCCGAAGGATGCGGATGCCTCGCGCGGGCCGTCGCCCAGCCGCAGCTCGCTCAAGATGGACCGGGGCCGCTTCGCCCCCGGCACGACGATCGCCCGCCGGTATCGCATCGTCAACCTCATCGCCCGCGGCGGCATGGGTGAGGTGTACCGCGCCGACGACCTCAAGCTCGCCGAGCCGGTCGCGCTCAAGTTCCTTCCGTCGCGCTTCGCCGACGACAAGCAGTGGCTGGACCGCTTCCTCGATGAGGTCCGCGTCGCCCGCAACGTCTCGCACCCGAATGTCTGCCGTGTGTATGACGTGGGCGAGGACCTCGGGGAGCACTTCCTGACCATGGAGTTCGTGGAGGGCGAGACGCTCTCCTCGCTGCAATCGCGCATCGGCCGCCTGCCGCCGCGCAAGGCCGAGCAGCTGGCCCAGCAGCTCTGCGGCGGGCTGGCGGCGATCCACGATGAGGGGATCCTCCACCGCGACCTGAAGCCCTCGAACATCCTCATCGACGACAAGGGGCAGGCGAAGATCACCGACTTCGGGCTGGCCGCGCCCGGCGAGCTGCGCGGCCGGCACGCCGCCGCGGGCACGCCCGGGTACATCGCGCCGGAGTCGCTGCACGGCATCGAGGCGACGGTGCGCAGCGACATCTACCAGCTCGGCCTGGTGCTCTACGAGCTGTTCGCGGGCCGGCCGGCGTATGTCTCCGAGGACGGCGAGGACCTGATCCTCGTGCAGCAGAAGACCGATCCCGTGCCGCCCTCGACCTTCGCGCCGGACATCAAGCAATCGGTCGAGCAGGTGATCATGCGCTGCCTGGAGCGCGACCCGGACGCCCGGCCGGCCACGGTGCGGCAGGTCGCCCGGATGCTCCCGGGCGGCGGAGACCCGCTCGCGGCGGCGCTCGCCGCGGGGCAGACGCCCTCGCCCAGCCTGGTGGCGATGTCGGGGGGCAAATCGCGGATGCAGCCGGCGGCCGCGGCGGTGGCGCTGGTGCTCTTTGCCGCGCTCGTCGCGCTGGGGATCTGGATCGGCGGACGAGGGATGTCGCTGATCCGGATCGTGCCGCTGGACAAGTCTCCGCAGGCGCTGGCGGAGAACGCGCGCTCCATTCTCGCCTCGCTCGGATACAACATCTCCGGCGATGAGGACACGTCGGGCGAGGGCGGGATGCGTCCGGCCAGCGGGCACGAGGCGTGGGGATGGGATCTTTCCACCGAGCTTCTCGCGGAGATCGAGCGGTCGGACCAGTCGCCGACGCGCTGGGCCCGGCTGAAGCGCGACCGTCCACCGGCGATCGAGTTCTGGTATCGGTGGAGCCCCGAGCCGCTGGTGCCCCGACGCCCGACGGGGATCGTGACTCCCGACGATCCGCCGCAATCGGTGCCGGGGATGATCACGCTGCGGCTCACCCCGCACGGGCGACTGCACGAGTTGACGGTGCTGGACCAGCGCACGAACTGGCCCGTGGATCCGAAGACCGGCCTGGCGCCGGGCGCCGCGGGGCCGCCGCTTCCGGCGATCGACTGGGCGAAGGTCTTCGAGACGGCGGACCTGGACATCAGGAAGTTCCTGCCCGTGGACAAGGAGCGCATTCCCCCGGTGTTCGCGGATGATCGCCAGGCCTGGACGGGCTTCTATCCGGAAAAGGGAGGCCAGGACACGCCGATCCGCGTGGAGGCGGCGACGGTCGGGCATCGGCTGGTGGCCTTCCGCACGATCGAGACCGATCTGCCGATGTACCAGGCCAATCGCGCGCCGGCGGAGACGCGTTCGGGGCTGATCGGCACGTACGGCCGCAACGCGATCATCGCCCTGACGCTCATCGGCGCGGGCATACTCGCGTGGAGGAACACCGCGTCCAAGCGCGGCGACCGCTCCGGGGCGTTCCGCATGGCGCTGACCGTCGGCGTCGCGACGCCGGTCATGCTCCTGCTCGAGGCGACCACGCTCCGGTCGGATGCGACGTCGGGCATGTTCTCGTTTCTCGGCAATCTCGTCTGGATGCTCTCTCTGGGCGCGGGCTCGGGCCTGGGCGTGTGGGTGCTGTACATCGCCGTGGAGCCGTACGTTCGGCGGCTGTGGCCCGAGTCCATCATCTCGTGGACGCGCCTGGTGTACGGGCGCATCTACGACCCGCTCGTCGGCCAGAGCCTGCTCGCGGGCGCGCTCGGCGGGGCGATCACGCTCCCGATCATCTATCTCACGCGCCTGGTTCCGGGATGGGTCGGCCACGCGCCGGCGGCGCCCTATTTCAGCCGCCGCATCGAGGCGGGCATGCTCGACGGCACGCGCCAGGCCCTCGGGCACATCGTGGAGAACGGGCTGCAGGGCCTGCAGCGGGCGATGCTCATGCTCGTGGGCATCGTGCTCATCAAGCTGATCGTGCGCAAGACCTGGCTCGCGCTCATCATCTTCGGCGTGCTGCAGTCGCTGGCGTTCGCGCTGGAGCGCCCGACGGTGCAGGATTGGACGTGGGCGATCATGTCGATCACGTGGGCGATCTACGCGACGCTCATCCTCGCCTGGCTGCTGCTGCTGGTCCGCTACGGCGTGCTCGCGCTGATCGCCGGCACGAGCGTGGCCGGGGTCCTCGGCTCGCTGCCCATCACGATGGACCTGGAGAAGTGGTACTCCGGCATCGGCATGCTGGGCCTGGTGCTCGTGTGCGCCGTCCCGCTGTACGGAGCGGCCGCGGCGGTGGGGGGGAGGACCAGAAGCGTGTAGCCGGCCTCATGCCCCGATGACGAACTTGGTCCGGGCCAGGGTGCCCTCGACCGCCTTCAGGTGTTTCTCGTATCCCGGCCGTCCCATGAGCCCGAACGTCGCCTGCTTGCCGAGTTCCACCGCCGGCTGGTCGTAGGCATCGATGTCCAGCAGCAGGCCGGCGTACGCCGTCACCATCTCCCACAGGTAGATGAACTGGCCGACATGATGGGCGTCGAGCTTCGGGAACGTGATCGTGAAGTTCGGGCGCTGGCTCTCCACGCAGGCGTACTCGGTCGCCCGCTTCTCGGCGTGCAGGAGCGCGGCCATGGACTTGCCCTCGAGATACCTGATGGCGTCGACGTTCAGACCCGTGGGGATGGTCACATCCGAGGCGCCGACGCCGCCCGGCATCGATGACCATCCATCCTGGGCCAGCTCGACGAATCCGATCACCTTGTCGTTCGGCCCCTCGCGATAGAGCTGCACCTGCGAGTGCTGGTCGGTCGTGCCGAGGGCCTTGATCGGTGTGAATCCCGCGTAGACGGTCTCGCCCGTGAGCGATGACTTCTTGCCGAGGGATTCGGCCCAGAGCTGGCGGAACCAGTCGGCGAGCAGGTACATCTGGTTGCAGTAGGGCATCAGGACGTGGTTGACCTTGCCCTTGGTCTCGCCGAGCTCCACGAGCAGGTACGCGAGCATCGCCGCGGGATTCTGCGTGAAGTCCTCGCGCGAGCAGATCGGGTCCATCGCGCCTGCGCCGTCGAGAAGCCCCTCGATGTCGATCCCGCACATCGCCGCGGAGAACAGGCCCACCGGCGAGAGGACGCTGAAGCGGCCGCCCACGCCGTCGGGCACCGGCAGCGTGAAGTACCCCTCGGCGTTGCAGATCTGCCGCATCGTCCCCTTGGCCGGGTCGGTGACGGCGACGACGTGCTCCGAGCCCTTGCGCCCGTGCTTCTTCAGCAGGTCGCGGATGCACATGAACTGGGCGGCGGTCTCGGCCGTCTCGCCCGACTTGCTGACGACGTTGAACAGCGTCTTTTCCAGCTTGGGATCGACGCTCAGGATGTAGTTCAGCACGCCGCCGAAGTACGCCGGGTCCACGTTGTCGACGACGAACATGCGTGGGCCGCGGCGCTTGCCGCTCGCCTCGAGGTTGTAGGTGGACGTGTTGAGCGACGACTGCAGCGCGATGTTCCCCAGCGCCGAGCCGCCGATGCCCAGCACGACGAGGTTCTCGAACCGCCCCCGGTTCTTTTCGACGTACCCCCTGATCGCCCCGACGTGCTCGGAGCGCATCGGGTCGCGGTGCAGGTCGCGCCAGCGCTCCCAGCCCTTCCCGCGGGTCGTTGCGAGCTTCTTCGCCATCGAGGCCATCCCCGCGGCCTCATCCCCGTGCGGGTCCAGATGGTCCGCATCCACCCCGTGCGGTCCGATGCGATCGGCGAGACAGTTGGCGTAGTCGAGTGTGAGCATGGCATGAGCATACCCGAACGGAACCGGGCCGGACTCGGGGCTTCAAGAACGTCTGAAAGCGGGT
>DASZWV010000424.1:0-3116 GCA_035546115.1 Phycisphaerales bacterium | reverse complement strand
TGACCGTGCCGAGCGCGGCGGATGCTTTCGACGCCTCGGGACAGCTCAAGGATGAGAAGAAGCTCCAGCAGGTTCGGAACGTTGTGAGTGCGCTCGTTCGGGTGACGGGGAAGTTGCATGGGTGAAAGCGGGAGCGTGTGGACCGGGCTGAGGGGCAGTATGCTCTGGGCATGATGCTTGACCTTCGAACTCTTGCGGCGATGGTGGTCGTGTTTGGGGCGGGCGGGGCGTTTGGGCAGCAGCCGCCGCCGAGCCTGCAGGCGAGCGATCTGCCCGAGGATGTGCTCTGGCTGGAGACGCTGGATCTGACCGCGGTGGATCAGGGGTGGGGCTACGCGCGGGCGGCGAAATCGATCGAGGGGAAACCGATCACGATCGCGGGGAAGGTGTACGAGCACGGGATCGGCTCGCACGCGGTCGGGGAGTTCATCGTGGACCTGAAGGGCGCGGCGACGCGGTTCGCGGCGTCGGTGGGCGTGGATGACGACACCAACGGGAAGGGCTCGGTGCGCTTCGTGGTCGTCGTGGATGGGCAGGAGCGGGCGCGGACGAGGGTGCTGCGCGCGGGGGACAAGGCCGCGAACATCGATGTGGATGTCACGAAGGCGCGCGAGCTGGTCCTGCGGATCGAGGACGGCGGGGACGGGATCAACTACGACCACGCGGACTGGGCGGATGCGCGACTGTTCTTGACGCCGGGGCTCGCGGCGGGCGTGCGCCCGGCGGCGCTGAGCATCGATGCGCCGGTGACGATCTCGATGGCCCGGCCGGGGCCGGAGCCGCGGATCAATCCGCCGCGGATCACGGGGGGAACGCCGGGGTATCCGTTCCTGTTCCGCGTGCCGGCGACGGGCGAGGGGCCGCTGAAGTTCGAGGCGGAGGGGCTGCCGAAGGGGCTGACGATCGATGGGGCGACGGGGATCATCTCGGGGTCGATCGCGGAGGACGGGCGCGCGAGCGTGACGATCAGCGTGACCAACGCCCGGGGCAAGGCGACGGCGCCGCTGACGATCATCGGCAAGCGCGGGGCGGTTGCGCTCACGCCGCCGATGGGGTGGAACTCGTGGAACGTGTGGGGAACGGCGGTGGACGACGCGAAGGTGCGGGCGGCCGCGGATGCGATGGTGGGCAGCGGGCTGGCGGCGTGCGGGTATCGGTACATCAACATCGACGATGCGTGGGAGGGGCAGCGCGACAAGGAGGGGAACATCCAGAGCAACGAGAAGTTCCCGGACATGAAGGCGCTCGCGGACTATGTGCACGCGAGGGGGCTGAAGCTGGGGATCTACTCGTCGCCCGGGGAGAAGACGTGCGCGGGGCTCGAGGGGTCGCTGGGGCACGAGGAGCAGGATGCGCGGCAGTACGCGGCGTGGGGCGTGGATTTGTTGAAATACGACTGGTGCTCGTACGCGAAGGTTGCGCCGAATCCGAGCGATGAGGACCTGCGGAGGCCGTACATCTTGATGCGGAGCGCGCTGGATGCGTGCCGGCGCGACATCGTGCTGAGCCTGTGCCAGTATGGGATGGGGCACGTGTGGACGTGGGGCGCGGAGGTGGGCGGGAACTACTGGCGGACGACCGACGACATCTCGGACACGTGGCAGAGCATGTCGACCATCGGGTTCGGGCAGAACGACCACGCGCGATTCGCGGAGCAGAACCACTGGAACGACCCGGACATGCTGGTGGTCGGGACGCTTGGATGGGGCCCGAACCTGCGGCCGACGCGGCTCAAGCCGCAGGAGCAGGTGACGCACATCACGCTGTGGACGATGCTGAGCGCGCCGATGCTGATCGGGTGCGATCTGTCGCAGATCGACGACTTCACGCTGGCGCTGCTGACCAACCCGGAGGTGATCGAGGTCGGGCAGGACCGGCTGGGGCAGCAGGCTCGGCGGGTTGCCGAGCGGGCGGGGCTGGAGGTGTGGGCGAAGAAACTCGCGGATGGGAGCGTGGCGGTGGCGGCCTTCAACCGGACGCGGCGGGCGGGGAGCATCTCCGTGGGGATGGCGGAGCTTGGACTGACGGAGAAGCCGCGGGCGGTTCGGAACCTGTGGGAGCGGAGGGAGATGGGGATGGTGCAGGACCTGCGGTTTGATCCGCCGCCGCACGGGGCGGTGATGGTGCGGATCGGGGGCGATGCGACGGATGCGGGCACGGGGAAGTGAGACGGAGTATGCTTGGTCGGCGGTATTTCGCCGCCGGATGCCCGCGCGCCGTTGAAATGGGCTTGATTTCGGCGCACCCACACACATGTCCGATCCGAGAGTCCGTCGCGACGTTGCGCGTTTGGCCGCGCGCATGATGTACGAGCGCAGCGAGAAGGAGTACTTCACGGCCAAGAGAAAGGCGTCACGGCAACTGAAGTTGAAGACGGGGACGTACTTCCAGGACCTGCCGTCGAACGCGGAGATCCGGGAAGAGATCGACATCCTGGCGAGGATGTGCGAGGGGGAATCGCGTGCGGCGAACCTGCTGGCGATGCGGCTGGGGGCGCTGCGGGTGATGCGGAAGCTGGGCGCGTTCCATCCGCGGTTGATCGGGTCGGTGTGGACGGGGCACATCCGGCGCGGGTCGGACATCGACGTCCATGCGTTCTGCGATTCGGAGCATGCGGTTGTGGAAGCGTTGGAATGGGCCGGGCACTCGTGCCGCGTCGAGCATAAGCGGATCGTGAAGCACAACCAGGAACGGGAGTTCACGCACATCCATCTGGATACCGGCGGAGGAAGCGGGGAGCACGCCGACCGGCGGTTTCCGGTGGAAATCACACTGTACCCGGAGGCGAAACGAACGTACGTGTTCAAGAGCTCGATCACGGGAAACGCGATCGAAAAGGCGTCGATCACGGAGTTGGAGCAGCGGCTGAGGGCCGAACATCCGGACCTGGACATCGAGGCGGAGATCGAGCGGATCGAGGAGGCGGCGAGCGATCCGTACTCGCTGTGGTTGCTGCTCCTGCAGCCGCTCGAGAGCGTCAAGCAGAATCCGAAATACCACCCGGAGGGAGATGCGCTGTATCACTCGCTGCAGGTGTTCCAGCTTGCCGTTGCCGCCAAGCCGTGGGATGAGGAGTTTCTGTCGGCCGCGTTGCTGCACGATGTGGGGAAGGCTCT
>DASZWV010000423.1:0-5190 GCA_035546115.1 Phycisphaerales bacterium | reverse complement strand
CGGCGCGCTCAGCCCGACGATCGCCAGAATCGCCGCCGCCGTACCCCCCAACGTTTTCGTGCTCATATGTGCTATCCTAGATGCGTGGGCGCGCTGCCATCCTTCGCGAATCTCCCGAATTGCCTCAGATTCGGCCCATCGGCCGCGTTTTCCGGGGTGGCCTGTCGGCCGTCCCCGCTCGGTCTTCCAAAGGCGGCAGGCTTTGCGCCAATCGCCCTCGAATCGCCGTTTCCAATCCTCCGCGCCGGCTCGGGTCGATGGGTGGGCTCGATTCCAGCCGCCGGGCGGAGCTTGTGGGGCATCTATACGAGCCCCACGCCGGCGCGGTTGTCCTTTCTCGTCCATCCGGCGGAGCCCGGCAGCGAGCCCCGGAGCCGCCCATGACCCCTGCCCCGACCGCTCGCCCCCGCCTGGCCCTCGGCCGGACCGCCCGACCCCTGCCCGGCCGTCCGGTCAAGATCGATCTCTCCGGCCTCGCCCGCGCCGCCCGGGGCGAGGAGCTCGGCGAATCCGACCAGATCGGTCCCCTCGGCTCCTGGTCCGCCGACGTTGACGAGTTCGCCCGCGGCACCGACGGCCTCCCGCTCCGCGACGTCGTCGATCGGGCCGCGGCCCAGTTGCTCGTGCTCCGAAAGGCCGTCGAGGAGGCGGCCATCGCCGACCGCGTCGTGCGCCAGCACAAGGTCGAACTGGAGAAGCGACTCGTCCAGGGCGAGCGCTTCGCCGCCGAGCTCGACCAGCGCCTCGTCCGCGCCGGCAAGGCCGCCGAGGTCGTGGAGAAGGCCGCCAGCGCGCTGGCCGCGATGGAGGCGGTCGTCTCCCAGTTGCGTGCCGGCCAGGACGCCGTCGCCCGCGTGTTCGAGTCCAAGCTCGAGCAGCAGCAGAAGACCATGGAGGCCCGTCTCGCCGCCCGCCAGGACGCCATGGAGGCCCAGTTCGCCCACCAGCAGCAGACCTTCGAAACCCGCATGGCCGCCCAGCGCGAGCTCTTCGAGAAACGCATCGCCGACCTCTCGGCGACCTTCGAGCAGGGCATCACCGCCGCCCGAAAAGACGCGGCCGCGATCCGCGAGGAGTTCGAGCGCACCCTCGGCGAGCATCGCAAGTCCATCATGGGCCAGACGGAGCAGCTCTGCGCCACGGCCGATCGCCACGTCGCCCAGACCCAGGCCCGGGCCTCGCTCATCCTCGACGCCGCCTCCGACCGCATCGACGTGCTGCACAAGGAGGCGGGAAGACTCGGACAACGACCGGGAGCAAAGTCGAAATAGCATCTCGCGAAGAGCGAGGAGTCATGGACCGAGTCAGCATCGAACAAGTTGCGCGCGTGCTCAACGAGGCCGCTGGCCGCCCTCAGGACTTGGCCGACATTGCCGAACTCGAGAAGATCAACCAGAAAGACCCGAATGCCTGACGACTTTGATTGGAGCGCCACGACCTTTGAGGTCAATCGGATGCGCCAGCACCGGGCGTTCCAATCGCTTTCGTTTCGAGAGAAGATCGAGGCGATCGAGAAGATGGGTGAAGTCATTGAAATGTTCCAGCGGAACAGAACCCGTGCGCGGTCGTCGCCACCGGGTGCGGGCTCGCCGCCACCGTCTCAGACTCCGGGTTCTGACGCAGGGCGATGATCCCCTCATCGCTCGCCGCACCTACACTCTGGCCCACGTTTGCCCCGCAAAACTGCCGGGGAAAACACCAGGAGCCTCGAATGTCCACCGCCGCGCCCGCCGCTGTCCGTCCCGCCTCTTCCGCCCTCCCCATCAAGCCCGAACTCGCCATCAACGGCGGCACGCCCGTGAGCAAGACGGCCGTTCCCTTCATGCAGACCGCCCTGCAGGAGCAGGACATCAACGCCGCGATCGCCGTCCTCAAGTCCGGCATGCTCCGCGCCGCCACCAGGTGCGATGAGTTCGAGAAGCGCTTCGCCGCCATGACCGGCGCCAGGCACATGATGACCTGCGCCAACGGCACCTGCGCCCTGCAGCTCGCCTACGAGCCCCTCTTCAACCGCGGCGACGACGTCCTCGTCCCCGCGTGGACCTACATCGCGACCGTCAGCATGGTCGTGGCCCGCGGCGGCAACCCCATCTTCGTCGACGCCCTGCCCGACACCATGCAGATCGACCCCGCCGACGCCGCCCGCAAGATCACCCCCAAGACCAGAGCCATCGCCGCGACCCACCTCTACGGCTGCCCGGTGGACATCGACGCCGTGCAGGCGCTCGCCGCCAAGCACAAGCTCCGCGTGATCTACGACGCGGCCCAGGCCCACCTTTCCACGTACAAGGGCAGGGGCATCGGCGCCTTCGGCGACGCCGTGACCTACTCCTTCTACGCGACCAAGAACCTGGGCACCGGCGAGGGCGGCGCGATCTCCTGCAACGACGAAGCGCTGGCCCGCCAGATCAAGCTGCTGCGCTCCCACGGCGAGACGGAGAAGTACACCCACGAGCAGGTCGGGTACAACTACCGCATGAACGACATCACCGGCGCGATCGGCCTGAGCAAGCTCGACCGCCTCGAGGCCGAGACCGGCAAGCGCCGCGAGGCCGCGAAGAAGTTCGACGCCATCCTCGCGAAGATCCCGGGCCTCCTCTCCCCGAAGACCACCGCCGGCGCCGAGCCCGTGTACCACCTCTACATCGTCCGGATGGACACGACCAAGTTCCTCTGCACGCGCGACCAGTTCTGCGACGCTCTCAAGGCCGAGGGCGTGCCCACCGCCGTGCACTACCCGCGCCCGCTCACCCGCCAGCCCGCCTTCGCCCAGGTCGCCGGCTCGCAGCCCCCCTGCACCGTCGCCGACGCCCTGAGCAAGCAGGTCTTCGCCCTTCCCATGCACCACGCCCTGAGCGATGAGCACGTGAAGACGATCGGCGATGCGCTGGCGAAGGTCGCAAACGCATACCGCGCTTGATCATTCATCCTCATCAAGCCTGTACCGCCCAACCTCCCGCCCGCTCGGCCGCTTGCCGCCCGCAACCTCGATCGCCACAAGCTCCCCGGTGCTCATGCCGCCCTCGCTCCCCGTGAGCGCGAACACCAGGTCCTCAAACTGCGGATTGTGCCCGACGATCAGCACCGGCCCGCCCCGCTCGGCCAGCTTTCCCACCAGCACGAGCGCATCCCTCGTCGAGTTCCCCAGCGCGATCGCATCCTCGAACGCCACCTTCATCCCCAGCGCCTCCGCCACGATCGCCGCCGTGTCCCTGGCCCGCTCGGCGCGACTGGAAAGGATCACCCCCGGCCGCACCAGCGGCGTCGAAGCCTCCGCCAGCAACTCCCCGATGTGCGCGGCCTGCCGCCTCCCGCGCTTCGCAAGCGGCCGGTCGCCATCACGCCCCGTCGGCGAGTCCTTCTCCGCCTTTCCATGCCGCAGAACCATCAACAGCACGTTCCGCTCCTTCCGCAGGCGTTCACGCCGGCTTCCGCACCCTGTACATGTAATCCAGCTCCGGCCACTCCCCACCCAGCCGCCTGATCGCGTTCACCGCCTGCGCCTGGTGATGCTTCGAGTGCATCACCCCCTGCACCATCATGTCGCCCAGCGTCGCCTGGTACAGAGTCCCCTTGGAATCCCGGTACTTCTGCACCCTCCCGAGCGCATCGGGCGCAAGCCCCTCGATCCACCGGCCGCGCTCGGCGACATGCGCCGCGAACGATGCCCGAAGCTCCCCGATCGAGACCCTCGCCCCCTCGTCCGGCCATGCATTCTCCACGATCCCCTGCCACCGCCTCAGCCAGATGTGCTCGCCGTTGTAGATGTGCAGCATGATCCGCCGGAGCGTCCCCGGACCGATCTGCACATCCCGATCCAGTTGTTCATCACCCAGCGGCGCTGCCCCCTCCAGCAGCCGCGTGTTCGACCAGTCGGTGTATTCAATAAGCGTCCGAATGGTCCCGAGATCGAGCATGCGGCCCTCCGAGCCAGCAGCATACCGTCCGGAATGCCCGGCGTTGTCCGCACCTATCTCCTCCCTCAACTCGCGGATGCCTCCGCGCTCTCCGGCGGCATCGCCATCGTCATCGATCAGCTGCGGGCCTCGAGCACTATCTGCGCCGCCATCGCCTCCGGCGCACTCGGCGTCATCCCCTGCATGACCGAGGACGACGCCCGGGCCGCCAAGGCCGCCCGCCCCCCCGGCACTTGCCTCACCGGCGGCGAACGCGACGGCGTGCTCATCCCCGGCTTCGATCTCGACAACTCTCCATCCGCCTACACGCCCGACGCCGTCCGCAGCAAGACGATCGCCTTCACCACCACCAACGGCACCAAGGCCGCCGTGCTCGCCGAGGGCTCCGACCTCCTTGTCGCGGGCTGCCTGTCAAACCTCACCGCCATTGTGTCGTTTGTCGGCGTGGACGACCGGCCCGTGCACATCCTCTGCGCCGGCACTCGCCAGCGCGTGACCCTCGAAGACATCCTCGCCGCCGGAGCGATCGCCGAAAGGCTCCAGTCCGCCGGCCGCCCCATCCATCTCCCCGATTCCCGCCCCGACGACGACTCATCGCTCCTCGCCATCCGCCTCTGGCGTGACGCCCTCGCCCGTCCGGGGGGCATCCTTGAATCGCTCCACGTGTCCCGCGGCGGCCGCAACCTCAAGCGAGAACACCTCGAGGCCGACGTCGAGGCCTGCTCGCGCATCGACGCCACGCCCGTCGTGCCGGTGTTCGACCGCGCCAAGGGCATGTTCGTTCGAGCGCAAATCGAGCGCTAGCGCTCTACGGCAGCCCCACCCGCAGCGCCCGAACGCCGCTCCCCGCCACCAGCATCGCCGACGGCTCTACCGCCGCCGGGATCACCGCCACATCTCCCGTGCGCAGGATCAGCGGAAGCACCGTGTGCGACGCATCCGTCGTCATGATCTGCCCCTCGCCCGCGAGCATGACCAGCACCACGCACTCGGCGTCCAGCCGCGGCCCGCCCGCCCCGAGCGGAATCACATCCCCAAGCTCCGGCAGCAGCTCATCAACGACGAAGAACTCCGTCGTCACCAGCCGCCCCGATCGCTGTCCCGGCGCGAGCCTGCCCACCGTCAGCCCCGCCGCCTGCTTCTCATATCCCGGCTCTCGCGGAAAGCTCGCGCACTCCAGCGCCTGCTCGACGTGCATCTCGCGCCCCTTGCGCCCCCAGTCGTACAGGCGATACGTCGTGTCGCTCGGCGTCTGCACCTCCGCCACCAGCAC
>DASZWV010000422.1:0-3121 GCA_035546115.1 Phycisphaerales bacterium | reverse complement strand
CCGGCACGCTGCGCACCATGAGCGACGGCCGCCGCGACGTGCTGCGCATCGCCGTGCCCGCCGGCGCCGATTGCGACGTCTACCAGGGCCACATCTTCGTCGGCACGCGCGCCGGCACGGTCAACATCTGGCTCGTCCCCGACGCCGCGACCATCGAAGACGGTGTCCGCGCCGTCCCGCGCATGATCGACTCCGAGTTCAAGGAGTTCAAGACCACCAGCACCACCACGCTCATCATCCCCGGCGAGAAGACCCCCGCCACCCGCCTCCTCGGCTCCGGCGTCGAGGCCGACGACTACGACCCCGGCACCGCCGACGTCATCGTCTTCGGCCGCGCCGGCCGCATCTTCATCGCCTGCACCCACGGCGAAAACCTCCACGATTCCGCCCAGCAACTCATGCTCCGCCTCGTCCAGTCCTCCACGGCGCCGTGACTGGCGATGGTCCCGATTCCTTCCCGGTCGTGCTCTGGTCGAAGCGCATCCTGCATCCCGATTCTTCATAGCCTTCCGCCTCAATGACGATGACCAGCGCCGAGCTCGATCTGCTGCACTCCCGCCTCGCCGCGGCCAGGCGGTACCTCGAGTTCGGCGCGGGCGCCAGCACCGTCCACGCCGCGGGCCTCACCACGCTCGAACGCATCGACTGCGTCGAGTCCTCCCCGGAGTTCATCGAGCAGCGCGTGAAGCCCGAGCCCCCGGTCGCCGCGGCCCTCGCCGCCGGCCGGCTGCGCTTCCACATCATCGACATCGGCCAGACCGGCGATTGGGGCTCGCCCGCCGACGACAGCAGGCGGCACCTCTGGCCCAACTATCCCCTCGGCGTCTTCGCCCAGCCGAGCGACCACGACCTCGTGCTCGTGGACGGCCGCTTCCGCGTGGCGTGCGCGCTGGCGAGCGCACTGTGCACGCCAGACCACGCGGCCATCATGATCCACGACTTCCACCGCGTGGAGTACCACGTGCTGCTGCGCTTCCTCGAGATCGAGAAACAAGCCGATACGCTCGTCGTCTTCCGCCGCCGGCCGGGCGTCGATCGCCGGCTCGTGCAACGGACGATCGCGGAATACCAGTACCTTCCCGCCGACAACCCGGCGCGCCTGCGGCTCAAGCACGCGATCACGCGTCGGCTGGCCCGCCCGGCCGGCCGCTGATCGGCGCCTACGGGCACCCGCCGAACCAGGCTTCGAGGAACGCGAACAGGTCCAGCACCGAGAGGCCATCGCCGTCGAGATCGGCCCGCGGCTCGCCCGCGAACCACGCCGTGAGATACTCGAAGATGTCCTGGGTGTTCACGGTGTCCGAGCAGTCGAAGTCCGCCGTGCAGCACGCGGGGCGGGTCCACAGCAGCGCGACGGACTGCTGGGCCTGCGTCTGCGGGTCCGGCGGCGTGAGCCCGTAGCCGCCCACGTAGATATGGATGGCGTCGCTCCAGATGCTCGTCGCGACGGTGGTCTGGTAGACGCCCGGCGTGGTGAACTGGTGCAGGTCCACCCAGCTCGTCGGCGAGGAAACCCAGAAGGATGCGTGGTTGAACCCCTGCACGGCGACCACGCCCGCCTGCATCCCGTTGTGCACGGCGTTGGCCGATGAGCCCGACGTGCTCAGTTCCGGAGCGGGCGGGTGCAGGTCGATGAACGTCCCCGCCGAGCCGCGCCACAGCGCGGCGTGCTGGTAGAAGTTCGACCCCGTCACCGCGCCGACCTGCTGGCCCGCGTCGATCCCCGCGACGCTCGAGTGGTGCGCCCCGGGCGGGTTCAGGTTGATCCACGAGTGTGCCGAGCCATGCCAGAGACTGGCGCGGTACACCCCGTCGATGAAGCTCATCCCGCCCTGCTCATCGCCGTCCACCGCGCTCGCGATGGAGAACAGCGAACCGTCGGGATTGAGATCGATCCACGACTGGGATGTGCCGCTCCATATCGCGGCGTGCCGGGGCTCATCCGCGGCCGTCGTCGTCCATCCGACCTGGTGCACGCCGTCGGTCGCCGCGGCGCTCGAGGCGTAGGCGCTCGTCGGGGCGAGGTTGATCCACGTCTGCGCCGACCCGAGCCAGAGCGACGCCGCGTTCGCCGTCGCTCCCACCTGCTGGCCGCCGCCCGCGCCGCTGGCGAGCGAGGGTGCGCCGAGTCCCGGGTCCAGATCGATCACGCTCGGCCCGAGTTCCTGCCAGAGCGCGGCCCGCGTCGCCGATCCGATCTGGATGTACCCCGTGGGTTGCCCGGAGCCGAAGCCGAGGATCGCCGACTGCGCCGCCCCGGGCGGGTGCATGAGCGTGACGGTCCACTGGGCGCGGGCAAGGGCCGCCGCGCTCGAGCAGGCGAGCGCGGCAGCGACGAGTGCTGGGGGTGTGCGTGTCATGGCCTACGGGTCCCGAAGGGCGTAGCGGCAGCCGTCAGTATCGGTGGTTCCGCCTCGATGCGATGAGCGGTTCGGGCGGCCTTCAAACGGGCATGAACTCGCAATAGGAAAGGGCGATCGGCTGCGCCGAACTGCTTGAATCGGGATGAGCCCACGACGGCGCGAGGGCGACCGATACGCTGGATCCCAGCGGGGGCGCCACGCCGGAAACAGATCATGACCCGTGAATCCGAATACCTGCTGGACCTTGGCCGCGCCGTGCTCGGCGAGTACGCGAAGCTCCCGGGCGTGGCGTGCGCGGCCATCACCGGCTCGAGCGCGGAGGGGCTCTCGGATGCGCACTCGGACCTCGACACGACGATCTACTACGACACGATGCCTCCCGAGGCGGAGATCCGCGCCGTGCGCGAGCGCGTCGGGGGCGGGCCGCCGGCGTGGTCGCTGGGCAACTACGCGGATGGGGAGTTCATCGAGTCGTACCGCGTGAGAGGGGTCGAATGTCAGATCGGGCACACGACGGTGGCGGTCTGGGAGCGCGACATGAACCGCATCCTCGCGGGTGAGGAGCCGGGCTCGCCGCTGCACAAGGCGATGTCGGGAACGCTCGTGTCGATCGCGGTGTCGGGCGATGAGCGGCTGGAGCAATGGAAGCAGCGGATCCGCGCCTATCCCGATGCGCTGCGTTTGGCGATGGTGCGCCACCACCTGAAGTTCTTCGCGATCTGGGGCGTGTGGGATCGGCTGGGCGTGCGGGATGCGAA
>DASZWV010000421.1:0-13305 GCA_035546115.1 Phycisphaerales bacterium | reverse complement strand
CGAGGCGGGGAACCTCACACACGACAATCTCATGCGAGAGTATGGCGCGAGAGTGCCATGTGGAAGGGGCCGAGTTGAGTTTCTTCGGGGGAGTCCCGATAGGCGAGCATGGCCGTCATCGGGCTTGGTTACAACGCCGCGGAGGCGCTGGGGATTCGCTGGCTCGCGACTCACCAGGCGGAGGTGGCGCAGTCGCTCGAGCGGCTGTCGACGGGCAAGAAACTGAACAGGGCGTCGGACGATCCGGCGGGGCTGGTGTCGTCGGAGGGTCTCAAGGCCGAGCAGAAGACGGTGCTGGCGAAGATCGAGGCGAACACGCGCGCGGGGTATCGGTACTCGGCGATCGAGGGCGGGCTGGGGGTCGTGAGCGAGATGCTCCAGGACCTGAAGAGTTACGTGATCATCAACGCGAACTCGGGAGGGATCTCGGACACGGAGAAGAATGCGAATCAGGACCAGGTGGACTCGATCGTCAACACGCTGGCCGACCTGGCGAACACGCAGACGTACAACGGGGAGTTGATCCTGCAACCGTACATCGGCGGGGGCGCGCTCAACGCGCTGAAGTCGGGCGGGAAGCTGAACATCGTGAACGGGGACCTGGAGGGGGCGCAGAACGCCATCGATGCGTTCGTGAGCGGCATCACGAGCACGCGGGCGGCGGTCGGGGCGCAGCAGAACGGTCTGGCGGCGGAGAATCGGGCGCTGGCGTCGCAGAACGAGAACTTGTCGGCGGCGATCTCGCAGATCGTGGATACGGACTACGCGAGCGAGGTCGGGAACTTCGTGCGGTCGCAGGCGCTGGCGGAGGCGGCGACGTTCGCCGTTCAGGCGGCGCGGAACCTGCAGGCCGAGACGGTGCTGGCGCTGCTCAGGGGGCAGGCGGAGGCGATCAAGCCGGCTGGGAACGAGAAATAGAGGTCGGCGGCGATCGGGGTTTGGGTTTGGGCGGCCGACTGATCCGATCTTACTGTGTTTTGCGCTGGAAACTGGAAAGTGGTTGAAAGTGTCCGGAGGCGGCCGATAGGTTTGCGGCTCGTTCGCGGCGCGCTGGAAGCCGAAGTTCGTGCGCCGGCTTACTCCCAAACTGGTGATCGCTCTCCGCGAGCGATACTCGTTCAGTCGGTTCGGGCATGATGCGCTCGCGGGGCTGACGGTGTCGAACGTGGGGAAGATCGCGAAGGACTTCGAGGATGGGAGCGAGGAGATAGGGGAGACGCTCAGCGTCCTGAAGGACCCGGAGAGCGTGTCGCGGGCAGATGTGCCGCTCGGGGTGGAGGTGTACGAGATCGCGGGTCCGTTCTTCTTCGGGGTGGCGGACCGGCTCAAGGACACGCTGAACCAGTTCGACAGGCCGCCGCGGGTGTTCGTGGTGCGGATGCGGAAGGTGCCGGCGATCGACGCGACGGGGCTGCACGCGCTGAAGGAGTTCCACACCACGCGCAGGCGGCGGCACATTCGGCTGATACTCTGCGGGGTGCACGCGCAGTCGCTGTTCGCGATCGTTCAGGCGGGGTTCGATCGGTTGGTGGGGGCGGAGAGCATGTTCGAGACGCTGCACGATGCGCTGGGGGCGGCGCGGGGGCCGGTGGCGAGGGAGGCGTCGGGGGTCGGGGCGCCGTAGGTTCGGGGTGGTCGGGGGAGACGGCGGGCGGGCGAATCGCCCGAGAGCGAAGGGCGAGGGCGCGTGTGATTCAACCGCGGCGATCAAGAGCCGATCCGTGGCCAAGGTCTATTGCGGACGATGCCACCGGCTGGTATGCTCGCTCCCACGATGTCAATCCTTCGCGCCGCAAAGCTGTACGTTCGGAGCAAAGTTCCGTACTTCGACCGGCTGGAGGAGGCTCGCGAGCAGTTGCTGTTGACGCGTCAGCGACTGGCCGCGGTGGAGGCGAGGCTCGCGCTCAACGAGGAGGGTCGCACGGCGCGATTTCCGATCGAGTTTCGCTCGCAGTTCGGCGAGGACCTGTGGATCTGGGATGTGCTCGGGCGACAGACGCGTGGGTTCTTCATCGAGCTTGGCGCGTTCGACGGATACCACTTCTCGGTGACGTATGCGTTGGAGGCGATGGGATGGGAGGGGCTGCTGATCGAGGCGCTGCCAGGGCCGTATGCCAAGTGTCGCGAGCGGCGTCCGTACAGCCGAGTTGTGAATGCGGCACTTGGACGGCGGGGCGCCTCGGGCGCGATCGAGTTTCAGTTCGTGCAGGACCAGTACGGTGGAATGCTGTCGTACAAGGACCAGGAGAGCCAGCACGCGCGGGCTTTTCGGCACATGAAGAAAGTCGCGGTCCAGGCGCAACTGACCTGGATGGACGAGCTGCTTCGGGAACACTCGGGTCCCATCGACGCGGTGTCGATCGATGTGGAGGGGGCGGAGCTTGATGTGCTGGACGGATTCGATTTGCGGCGCTATCGGCCGCGAGTCCTGCTGCTCGAGGACAACTCACGGGGAAGGGAATCGGCTCTGGGCGACTACATGAAGAGCCAGCCGTACGTGTTTGCCGGGTGGTTGGCGGTCAACCAGCTGTACGTGAGGGAGGATGAGAAGGGGATGCTGGAGCGGCTGCGAAGGTATTGAGCGATCGGGAAGGCGCAACGAGCCATCGCTTCCCGACAGGACTTACGCCCGCGTGACATGGCCGCGGCTGCCGGTTTTCACCTTGGGGAGGTGTGGGGTATCGGACCTATGGTTTTTCGGTTTGGCGTGCCGATCCAACCCGCTGGGGAGGGCGTACGACGGGCATCGCTTTGTGGGGAGGAGGGTGAAGGAACGGTCGGGGAGGCGCGGCAAGTCCATGGTGCCGGTCAGCCGATCCATGAGTTGCATCGCGGCGACGGCCAGGGGTGGCCGTTTGAGCCGGGGTTCGCGTGTTCGAGCCATTTTCCACCCCTCTCTTTCCCGGAGCAGCGCATGTGCGGAATCGTCGCGTATCTCGGCACCAAGCCCGCCCAGCCGCTCCTGCTCGAGGGACTCAAGAGGTTGGAGTACCGGGGGTACGACTCGGCGGGGATCGCGGTGATGGGTCCGGATGGGAAGATCACGATCGTGAAGAAGGCGGGAAGGGTGGCGAACCTCGAGGAGGCGCTGGAGGACCATGGGGCGCTCGAGGGGACGATGGGGATGTGCCACACGCGCTGGGCGACGCACGGCGGAGTGAGCGATGTGAACGCGCACCCGCACCGGGCGAGCAAGAGCGGGATCGTGGTGATCCACAACGGGATCATCGAGAACTACGCGGCGCTCAGGACGTGGCTGCAGGAGAAGGGGCACACGTTCGAGTCGCAGACGGACACGGAGGTGCTGGCGGGGCTGATCGCGGAGCTGTATGAGGGCGGGGAGGGGGGGCTGGAGACGGCGGTGCAGGCGGCGCTGCGCGAGGTGACGGGGGCGTACGCGATCTGCGTGATGTGCGAGAAGGAGCCGGACACGCTGGTGGTGGCGCGCAAGGGTGCGCCGCTGATGGTGGGGATCGGCGACGGCGAGTACATCGTGGCGTCGGACGGCTCGGCGATCATCGCGCACACGAGCCAGGCGTTTCCGCTGGACGACTACAACGTGGTGAAGATCACGCGGAACGGGTTCCGGACCTCGACGACGAGCAACGTGGCGGTGAACCCGAAGATCATGCAGCTGGAGATCGACCTGGCGCAGATCGAGCTGGGGCACTACGAGCACTACATGCTCAAGGAGATCTTCGAGCAGCCGCAGAGCCTGCGGAACTGCATCTCCGGGCGCGTGGACCGGCAGGGCGGGAAGGTGGTGCTTGGCGGGGTGTCGAACTTCGCGAAGGAGCTGACGCGGGCCAAGCGGGTGGTTCTGACGGCGCAGGGAACGGCGCTGCACGCGGCGATGATCGGGCGGTACCTGCTGGAGGACCTGGCCAAGGTGCCTGCGCAGACGGAGTACGCGAGCGAGTTCCGGTATCGCAACCCGATCATCGAGGACGGCACGGTGGTGGTGGCGGTGAGCCAGTCCGGGGAGACGGCCGACACGCTGGCGGCGCTGCACGAGGCGAAGGACCGCGGGGCGCTGTCGCTGGGCGTGGTGAACGTCGTCGGGTCGTCGATCGCGCGGGAGACGGATGCGGGCGTGTACCTTCGCGTGGGGCCGGAGATCGGGGTGGCGAGCACGAAGGCGTTCACCGGGCAGGTGGCGGTGCTGACGCTGGTGTCGCTGTTCATGGCGCGGCGGCGGCTGATGAGCGCGGACCAGTGCGCGGACCTGCTCGCGGAGATGGAGACGCTTCCCGGCAAGATCGAGCGGATCCTTGAGCAGGCGCCGCGGATCAAGCGGGTGACGGAGAAATACGTCAACCGGGAGAACTGGCTGTTTCTCGGGCGCGGGTACAACTATCCGACGGCGCTGGAGGGGGCGCTCAAGCTCAAGGAGATCAGCTACATCCACGCCGAGGGCATGCCCGCGGCGGAGATGAAGCACGGGCCGATCGCGCTGATCAACGAGGGCATGCCGGCGGTGTTCATCGCGAACAAGGGGCGGCAGTACGAGAAGGTGCTGAGCAACATCCACGAGGTGCGGGCCCGCGGCGGGCACGTGATCGCGGTGGCGACCGAGGGGGATGAGCAGATCCGCGAGCACGTGCAGGATGTGCTGTACATCCCGGACATCCCCGAGCCGCTGAGCCCGATCCTGGCGGTGATCCCGCTGCAGCTGATGGCGTACTACGCGGCGCTGGCGCGCGGGCACGATGTGGACAAGCCGCGGAACCTGGCCAAGAGCGTGACGGTGGAGTGATTTCGGTCGGTAGACGGCGCGGGCGAGGCTATGTTTGAGCCGATGGGCGAGAACGGAGCCGTGTCGAGTCATGGGCGATCGGGCGTGGTGGCGGTGCTCTGTCCGATGCGGATCGAGCGCGCGGCCGTGGAGCGCGCGGTGCGCCATGCGGGGCTTGAGAAGGTGCGGGTGATTCAAACGGGGATCGGGCGGGAGGCGGTGCTCGCGGCGATTGTGCGATGTGCGGGTGGTGGGCTGCTTGTGCTCGCGGGCGCGTGCGGTGGACTTGTGGAATGCGGGGATGTTCCGCCGATCGCGATGGTGATCGATGAGCACGGGGAGCGCTGGACGCCCTTCGGGTCCGATGCGAACGGGGTCACTCTCGTTGGGTTGGATCGCATCGTCTCGACGCCGGGAGACAAGCGCGCTCTGGCGGCGGCGACGGGCGCGGCGGTTGTGGACATGGAGTCGCACGCGTTTGCCGCGGAGTGCGAGAAGAAGGGGGTCGCGTGGGCCATCGTGCGCGGCGTGAGCGACACGCCGGAGGAGACGCTGCCCGCGGAGGTGCTCGGGTGGATCACACCGGAGGGGAACACCCGCGGCGTGCGGGCCGTGCTGGACATGGTGCGCCGGCCGTCGCTGGTGCCGCACATTGTCGGCGTGCTGCGGCGGTCGAATCGGGTGCTGCCGCTGGTGGGCGAGCGCGTCGTGGAACTCGTGCGGGCGTGGCGGGAGGCCCGGATGGAGGCGACGGCATGAGCGAACAGCCGACGACGCCGATTCCGGTGCCGACGGGCGGGGCGGATGTGCCGCGGCTGCTGGTCGTGTTCGGCGGGACGTTCGATCCGCCGCACCTGGGGCACGTGGAGTTGCCGGTGCGGGTGCGCGATGACTTGGAGCGCCGAGCGGATTGTGTCGGCGGGGCGTGGCTGGTGTATGTTCCGGCGTATCGCTCGCCGCACAAGTCGCGGGGGCCGGTCGCGACGGACGCCGATCGCGTGGAGATGCTGCGGAGGTCGCTCGAGGGCGTCGCGCGGGCGTGCGTGTGGACGGACGAGATCGACCGCGGCGAATCGGGGGGCGTGAGCTTCACGGTGGACACGCTCACGCGGGCGCGGGACTGGGTTGCGGGCGCTCTGGGGGATCGTGCGCCCGGGATGCGGCTGCTCATCGGGGCGGACCAGGCGATCGGGTTTCACAGGTGGCGGGCGCCGCGGGAGATCATCCGGCTTGCGCCGCCCGTGGTGATGGTGCGCGGCGATGTCGGGGATGCCGATGAACTGGCGCGGCGCATCGCCTCGTGCCGGTTCTGGAGCGCGGCGGAACGGGAATCGTGGCGCGGCTCGATGGTCACCGTCGGGCGGGTGGATGTGAGCGCGACGCTCGTGCGGGAGGCGCTCGGGCGTGCGGACTGGTCGGAGGCGGCGAGGTGGATGCGGCCTTCGGTCGTCGAGTGGATCAGAGAACGCGGCCTGTACCGTCGGCCGGAGTGAAGAAAAGCCGGCTCGGGCCGCGAAACCCGAGTCGGCGAAGGTGGACGTGTCGGAGCTGCTCGATGGCGGTCGGCGTCATGGGCAGCCGGCGAACCACTGGTTGAGGAACTGGAAGATGTCGGCGACGGCGAGGGTGCCGCTGCCGCTGAAGTTGGCGGGGCAGCAGGGGTTGGGCTGGCACGGCGTGTTTCCGTACCAGATGCCGTTGCAGGCGTTGGGAGAGGTGATGGTGCAGAAGATGGTTCCCGCGACGCAGCAGGCGCCGCGCCTTGGCGGGCAGTTGGTGACGGAGCAGGGCACGCCGGCGCCGAGCCAGGCGAGCCCGTGGGCGTCGCATTGGGCCTGGGTGGTGATCAGGCAGTTGCCGGTCTCGCGGTTGCAGCATCCGCCGCGCAGGCAGGGGTTCGGGTTGCAGGGCACGCCGAGGAACCAATGGCCGTTGCAGGCGGATGCGCTGGAGATCAACGTGCACGCTCCGTCGATCGTGCAGCATGCGCCGATGGCCGGGCACGGGCTCGGGTTGCAGGTCGTGCTCGCGAACCAGTGGCCGCAGCAGCAGGCGAGCGTGGTGATGGTGCACGAGCCGGCGGGGACGGCGGGGCACGCGGGCGTCGCGGGGCACGGGAAGTTCGCGAGCGTGCAGCAGGCGCCCAGCGCCGGGCAGAGCGAGGAAGTGCAGGCCTGGTTGGGGAACCACTCGCAGTTGGCGGTGAACGCGGCGGTGGCCGTGGTGAGGGTGCTGTTGCATTGCGACTGCGGAACGACGTGGCAGGCCTGGCCGGGGCAGCAGCACGCGCCGGTGATCGGCGGACAGGGATTGGGGTTGCACGTCACGCCGGGGAAGAACTGGTTGCCGGTGGGGCATTGCGAGGCGAGGACGAAGATGCATCCGCCCGCGGCGGTCGAACTGGCCATGATGCAGCAGGCGCCGCGCACCTGCGGGCAGGGATTGGGATTGCACGGGGTGTTCGGCATCCAGACTCCCTGGAGTGCATCACAATCGGATCTGAGGGTCAGCACGCACTGGTCCGTGGCGCCTTGGCGGATGCAGCAGGCCCCTTTCGGGCACGGGTTGGTTGCGCAGGTGCCGCCGGGTGTGAAGATGCTCCCTGGTGCGGGGCAGTTGGCCGGCGTGCTGTTGTAGCAGACGCCGGTGGTGATCGAGCAGCAGGAGCCCGTCTGGCCGCAGACGACGGTTGAGCAGGCGGAGCCGGGGCCGTACCACTGGCCGCTCCCGCACCCGGCCTGGGTGGTCACGGTGCACTGACCACCGGTGGGAGGGCAGCAGGCGCCCGTCTGGGTGCAGGGCGCATCGGTGCAGGCGATGTTGGGATAGAACGTGCCGTTGCACTGGCTGGCGGTGGCGACGGCGAAGCAGCTTGCGCCGGGGATGCAGCATGCGCCCGGGTTCCCGCACGGATTGGCGGTCGTGCTGGATCCGCAGGAGGTGTTGGCGTACCAGACCTTCGGGGAGCGGCAGTTGATCTGGGTGGTAATGCCGCACCCGCCGGTGGTTGGGTCGCAGCACGCCCCCTGCGCGTTCGGGTCGGGGCAGACCACCGCACCGGCCATGGTGCAGGCCCCGCCGAGGTAGGTTCCGCCGTTGGCCGTGCAGGGCGCCGCGAGTTCCAGACTGCACACGATTCCGCGGCAGCAGGCGCCGGTGTTGACGCAGGGGTTCGGGTCGCACGACGTGGCGCCATCGAAGAACGCACCCGGGCACTGGGACGCCGGGACGTTGGCGACACAGCCGGCGGCCGCGGTGCAGCAGACGCCGACGCCGGACTGTGCGACCGCGGGTCGCGAGAGAATCGAAAGGATCGAGAGAACGGCCGCGAGAAGGACGAACGGACAGCGACGACAACAACACAAGTTTGAAGTCATGGCGGGCCTCCTTGGGTATTTCCGGAGCCGAGCCTCACACGGCTCGGCGGATTTCGCCAGTATGCGCTCATCGCCGCCGGTGGTTGGCGGGGAGTTGACGGAATTCACGAGGTTTGTCGGTCGACGGCACCCCGATGGGAGGGGGTTGCGGGCATCGGAAAAGGAAAACGCCCTCCAAAGAGGGCGTTCGGGGCGGCCGATCGGGTGATTTGAACGATTCCGAGATCAGACGAGCTTTTTGAGGGCTTCGGCGCGGTCGGTCTTCTCCCACGAGAAGTGCTCGAACTTCTCGGCGGAGCTCTTGCGCTTCACGCGATCGAAGTAGGGCTCGATGACGGGGTTTCTCCCGAAGTGGCCGTGCCGGGCGGTGGCCGAGTAGATCGGCGAGCGCAGCTTGAGCGTCTCGATGATGCCCTTGGGGGTGAGCTTGAAGGTCTCCCGGATCGCGGCGCTGATCTTCGCCTCGTCGGCCTTGGCGGTGCCGAAGCAATCGACGTAGACGCTGGTCGGCTCGGCGACGCCGATGGCGTAGGAGAGCTGGATCTCGCATCGGTCGGCGAGGCCCGCGGCGACGACGTTCTTGGCGATGTAGCGGGCCATGTAGGCCGCGGAGCGATCGACCTTGGTCGGGTCCTTGCCGGAGAAGGCGCCGCCGCCGTGGCGTCCCATGCCGCCGTAGGTATCGACGATGATCTTGCGGCCGGTGAGGCCGGTGTCGCCGTGTGGGCCGCCGATCTCGAAGCGGCCGGTGGGGTTGACGTGGACCTTGATGGCGGGATTCCACCACTGGCCGAGCACGGGCTTGAGGATGTGCTCGACGACCTCCTTCTTGAGGCTTTCCTGGCGCTCATTCCAGGTGGGGTCGTGCTGGGTGGAGAGGACGACGGTGTCCACTCGGACGGGTTTGTTGCCGTCGTACTCGATCGTGACCTGGCTCTTGGCGTCGGGGCGAAGGCCGGCGACCTTGCCGACGCGGCGGACCTCCGCCTGACGTTCGACGAGCTGGTGGGCGAGCTGGATGGGCAGGGGCATGAGCTCGGGCGTGTCCTTGCAGGCGAAGCCGAACATCATGCCCTGGTCGCCGGCGCCCTCGCGGTCGACGCCCTGGGCGATGTCGGAGGACTGCTTGTTGAGCGCGACGAGCACGCCGGCGGAGTCGGCGTCGAATCGCATGTCGCCCGAGATGTAGCCGATCTCGCGGATGGTCTCGCGGACGAGGTCGGGGATGTTGACGTAGGTCTTGGTGGTGACCTCTCCGGCGACGACGACCAGGCCGGTGCAGCAGAGGGTCTCGCAGGCGACGCGGGAGTAGGGATCATCGGCGAGCATGGCGTCGAGGACGGCATCCGAGATCTGGTCGGCCACCTTGTCTGGGTGGCCCATGGAGACGGACTCTGAGGTGAACAGGCGGGTCATTTGGGGGGCTTGGGCCATGGCTGGCGTGGACTCCTTCGGCTGAGATGGCTTGGCCCGCGGCCGGGCGGGCGTGCGAACGCTGAGGATAGCCGTGCGCATCGGCCCCGCGCGTCGGAGCGGGTTAGAGTTTCCCCGGGCTGTGAGCTGGAAATGCGACATGTCGGAGACCCACGAACGCCAAGACGGCCCTCCAGCAGAGACGCAACGGAGCGGTCTCACTGTGCTGCTGAACGCGGCGGCCGCGGGAGATGGCCGGGCCCTCGAGCGTGTTCTTGGAATGGTGTACGACGAGTTGCGGGGTATCGCGGCGGCGAGGATGCGTGAGGAGCGGGTGGGGCACACCCTGCAGGCGACGGCGCTGGTCAACGAGGCCTATCTGCGCCTGCTGGGCAAGCAGGGGGCGAAATGGGATGGACGGGGGCACTTTTTCAGGGCCGCCGCGGAGGCGATGCGGAAGATCCTGATCGACCATGCGAGGAGCCGGGCGGCCCTGAAACGCGGGGGCGGGGCAGGGGGGGTGGTTCCGGATGGGAGGGCGGCGCTGAGGCTTTCGGGAGTGGCGGATCTGGCGGCGAAGGACGAACCGGGCGGATTGTTGGCCCTGGATGAGGCGATTCTGCGCCTTGACCGGGTGGACGCGCAGGCGGCGGAGGTCGTGCGCCTGCGTTTCTACGCGGGGCTTCCGGAGCGTGTGATCGCGGAGGCCCTGGGGATCTCGGTGCGGACGGTTCGGCGCGAGTGGGTGTTTGCGCGCGGCTGGCTGCGGGATGCGCTGCAAGGGCTGGAGGCGCAGGAGGCTTGATGGATCCGCTGCTGGACACTCGCGCCAAGAGGATCATCGACGAGGTCGCGGACCTCGCGGCGGCGGAACGGGCCGAGGCGGTGGCGCGCCGGTGCGCGGGCGAGGCGCTGCTTGGCGCGCGGATCGAGGCGCTGCTGGAAGCGATGGACAAGGACGACGAGTTCCTGCGCGAGCCTTCGCTGGGGGTGGGGAGCGCGTGGGACGAGGGCGTCGAGGATTCGGCGGGTCACGTGGGGCAGAGTATCGGGCCGTACAGGCTGGTGGAACTGATCGGCGAGGGCGGCTTCGGCGCGGTGTATCGCGCGGAGCAGACGCACCCGGTGCGGCGGTCGGTGGCGCTGAAGATCATTCGGCCGGGGATGGACACGCGGGGGGTGGTGTCGAGGTTCGCGGCGGAACGGCAGGCGCTGGCGATGATGGACCATCCGAACATCGCTCGCGTGCTGGATGCGGGGGCGACGCCGGAGGGGCGGCCGTACTTCGTGATGGAACTGGTCCGCGGGAGCCCGATCACGCGGTATTGCGATGAGCGGCGGCTGACGATCCGGGAGCGGCTGGAACTCTTCCGGCAGGTGTGCCTGGGCGTGCGGCACGCGCACACCAAGGGCGTCGTGCATCGCGATATCAAGCCGGCCAACGTGCTGGTGTGCGAGCAGGACGGGCGACCCCACGCGCGGATCATCGACTTCGGGGTCGCGAAGGCGATGCAGAGCCCGCCGGCGGAGGGGGCGGTTTTCACGGAGATGCGGCAGCTCATCGGCACTCCGGAGTACATGAGCCCCGAGCAGGCGGCGGGCTCGGCGGACATCGACACGCGGAGCGATGTGTACGCACTGGGCGTGATGATGTACGAGCTGCTCGCGGGGGTGACGCCGCTGGATGCCAAGCGGTTAAGAGCGGCGGACCTGGGGGAGATGCAGCGGATCATCCGGGATGAAGAGCCCGCGGCGCCGAGCACGCGCTTGTCGCCGAAGACCGGACTGGCGTCCGAGGTCGCGGCCGTGCGGAAGACCGATCCGCGCCAGCTCGGCGGCATGGTTCGGGGTGAACTGGACTGGATCGTCATGCGGGCGATCGAGAAGGACCGGGCGAGGCGGTACGAGACCGCGGGGAGTCTGGCGGTGGATGTCGGGCGATTTCTCGCCGGCGAGCCCGTGGAGGCGGCGCCGGCGAGCGCCGCGTATCGGATGCGGAAGTTCGTCGGGCGCAATCGGGTGTGGGTCGGGGCCGGCGCGGTGGCGGGGGCGGCGCTGGTGGCGGGGCTGGGCGCGGCGGTGTGGCAGGCGCGAGTCGCGGCGCGGGAGCGCGATGCGGCGAGATCGGCCGCGGCGGAGGCGGAACGGCGGCGGAAGGAAACCGAGCAGGTGGCGCGGTTCCAGGCGGCGCAGCTCGGGAGCATCGACGCGGCGAAGATGGGCCAGCAGATGCGGCTGGACATTCTCGAGAACGCGAGGCGATCGATGGGGGCGGACGACCAGTCCGTGGAGTCGGCGGAGCAGCGGGGGCAGAAGCTCGCGACTCTGCTCGGCGGCGTGAACTTCACGGATGTGGCGCTGCGGACGCTGGATGAGGGGCATTTTCAGCGGGCGATCGCGGCGGCGAGGCGGGAGTTCGCGGATCAGCCGCTGGTGCGGGCGGAGCTGCTGCACTCGATCGGCGGGACGATGCGCGAGCTGGGCTTGTTTGAAGGGGCGGGGCCGCCTCTCGAGGAGGCGCTGGACATCCGAAGGAGGGAGCTGGGGAACGATGATCGGGGGACGATCCAGGCGATCTCCTCGCTGGGCATTCTGCGGATGTCGCAGGAGCGCAACGACGAGGGTGCGCGGCTGCTCGCGGAGGCGGTGGAGCGAGCGGGCGCGGCCCTCGGGCCGGAGGATGAGGTCACGCTCAACGCGCGCAGCAACCTTGCGCTGTTGAAATACATGAACGGGCTGTACGAGGCGGCGGAGCAGGACGACCGCGACATTCGGGCGATCCGGCTGCGGGTGGCCGGGCCGAACGATCCGGGGACGTTGAGGGTGACGAACAACCTCGCGCTGGTGCTCTCGGCGCGCGGTCGCGTCGCGGAGGCGGAGCCGCTGTGGCGCGAGGCGATCGCGGGGTTCGAGCGCTCCTACGGGAAGAACAGCCGCGCGGCGCTGATGGCGAGATCGAATCTCGCGAGCGACCTTGCGCGGAGCGGACGGCATGCCGAGGCCGAGGCGCTCTCGCGGGAGAATCTCGCGATTCTGCGGGCCGAGTGCGGCGACGATCATCCGGACACGATTCGCGAGATCAAGCGCCTGGGCATCGAGCTCAAGCAGGCGGGGGATTTCGAGCGGGCGGAGGCGATGTGCCGCGAGGCGTACGGCGGATTTCGAAGGACGCTCGGGGCGGAGCATCGGGAGACCGTGGATGCGATGATGGAACTGGGGGATGTGCTCAGCCACATGGGGCGCGGCGCGGAGGCGGTTCCGCTGCTGGAGCGGGCGCTCGCCTCGCGGGAGGGCAAGTTTGGCGCGGAGTCTCTGCCGGCCACGCTGGCCCGGATGGCGCTGGGCTCTGCGCTCTCGAGCGTCGGCAAGTTTCCCGAGGCGGAGAGGCAGTTGCTCGCGACCGAGAAGACGATGCTCGCCTCGGGGCACGGGGCGAATGCGGCGATCGAGCGGGCTCTGGCGGACTTGTACGAGCGTTGGGATGTCGCCGAACCCGGGAAGGGGCACGGGGCGCAATCGTTTGAGCATCGGGAGCGCGTGCCTCGTGGCGGGGATGAGTAAGGGGCGCGTTCGGTCGGCTCGGCTTGGAAAACCCGAGGTTCCTTGGCCCATCGCGCGGCGCATTGCGCCTGTGCACGAGGGTGGTCGGCGGTTGCCATCGCAAGGAGCCTTCCATGCGTTCCTGGAACAGGATTCTCGCCGGCGCTCTTGTGCCAGTGCTCGGTGCGGCGGGTGCGGCGCTGGGGCAGACGTGCGACCGCGTGTTGGGCGTGGCGGGAG
>DASZWV010000420.1:0-1503 GCA_035546115.1 Phycisphaerales bacterium | reverse complement strand
GTCGGCCTCGCCGCCGAGCAGGAAGTAAGAAGAGGCCTTGAGCCGCACGAAGCCGCGGTAGCGACGGACGATCGCGTCGTATGCATCGGCCCTGCCCTCCTTGGCGAGCGCGACCAGATACTGGTCATCAAGCTCAGGTTGAAGGTTAGTCTCGACGGGTCTGAGAGAACCGTTGAGACGGCCCGAGGGCAATTGCATTTCCTGGGTCGGCGAAGATAGAGCCACAGATCCTTCTCCTTGAACGAAGGGTCGTGGCGCCTTTACCTCCCCTGGTGGCGCCCTTATGGACTGGTCACCTCAGACTCAAGCTGAGGTTCAACCTTATTGGCGCGTTAGTTTACGGCCGCGCGGTGTTCTGTCAACCCCAACCGTAAATTCGTGCAATCGCCGTTGCAGTTGCTACCGCTGCCGCAGCGCCTCGAAGAGCAGCGCCGTGGCCGCCGCCGAGACGTTGAGCGAATCGATTTTGCCCCCCTGGGGCAGGGCAACCAGACCGTCACAGGCAGAGGCGACTCGTGGCCGCAGACCCTTGCCCTCGCCACCGAGGACGAGCACGGTCGGACCGGTGAGGTCGACGTCCCAGGGCGCCTGCTCGGCGCCAGCGGCGGCGCCCCAGATCCAGAACCCGGCCTCCTTTGCCTCCCCCAGCCAATCCGCGAGGTTGCGCACGCGGGCGATCGGCAGATGCTCGACCGCCCCCGCCGAGGTCTTGCAGGCAACCGCGGTCACCGCCGCCGAGCGACGCTCGGGGATGACCAGCCCCGCCGCCCCCGCCACCTCGGCGGAACGGGCGACAGCACCGAGGTTGCGCGGGTCCTGGACCTGGTCGAGGGCGAGGAGCAGCGCGCTCTCGACCCCCAGCAACTCCGCCGCCCCGGCATACGGATACGGCTCGACCTCGGCGACGACGCCCTGGTGGTCAGGCGACCCGCAAAGCCGCTCCAGTTCCTCCCCGGACGTCTCCGGCGCCCGCCAAACCCGCAGCACTCCGCGCCTCCCCCGCTCGGCCTCCGCAACCGGCTGCTTGCCGTAGATCAGCTGCGACGCATCCGACATTCACCCACCTCTGGCGTGGTCGATGTCGGATGGGCGAGCCAAGGGCACCCTCAACCCCTTGGCACGAGCTTCGCGCCCTCGGCGGAGTCCCGAACCTCCCAGCCCAGCTCAGCCAAACGGTCCCGGATCTCATCGGCCCGGGCGAAGTCCCTGGCTATGCGAGCTTCCTGCCGCTCCAAAAGAAGTTTCTCCGCTTCCTCGTCGGCCTCAGCTCCCTTATCCGGCTGGGTAAGGGAGCCGAGGCCGACGAGCGCGAGCATCTCCGCCAGAATCTGGGCCGCTTCGGGCGCTGAGGCCTCACCGCGATTTGCCTCGCCGACGAGCTCGAACGCCTCCGCCATCGCCCGCGGCGTGTTGAAGTCATCCGCCAGCGCGTCCCTGAAGCTCTCTGCCCGGGAAGCCGCCGCGCTGTTGGAGGCGTGGGGGGGGGGGGGGGGGGGGGGGGGG
>DASZWV010000419.1:0-2975 GCA_035546115.1 Phycisphaerales bacterium | reverse complement strand
GGCTCGAACTCCGCCTTCACCGCACAGGCCAAGGGCTCGCTCAACAACTTCACACCCAACGAGTACCTCCTGCAGAGCCAGGGCTACACGGTCGACAAGCTCCCCGAGATCAAGTACGCCCGCCTCGCCGACGACGTCCTCGGCGGCGTCCGCCCCGGCATGCTCACCTGGACGCACGAGTACTCCTACGCGCGGGTCGGCTTCAAGTTCAACGAGCCCACGCTCAGCGACTTCGGCTTCGTCAACGGCTTCGTCTCGAACAAGAACTTCGGCGTCGCCCCCAGCCAGTCCATCGCCGACCGCCTCCGCGCCATGGGCTTCACCGAGGACCTCGTGAACCGCGGCGACACGCGCCAGGAGCTCGCCGGCGTTTTCGACTGGGGCCCGGTGCGCATCAACCCCTTCGTGGTCGGCCGCCTCACCGGCTACGACCAGAAGATCGGCGAGTTCGACACCTTCAGCCCCGACGCCGACAAGCAGTACCGCGCCTGGTGGGCCGGCGGCGCCCGCTTCAGCACCGAGATCGTCAAGGTCGACGACTCGGTCGAATCCTCCTTCTTCGACCTGCACCGTATCCGCCACATCGTCACCCCCAGCGCCACCGTCTGGTCCGCCGCGAGCTCCATCCGCGAGGAATCCCTCCCCATCTACGACGACACCGTCGAGGCCCTCGCCACCGGCACCGCCGTCCGCGCCGGCATCGCCCAGACCTTCCAGACCCAGCGCGGCGGCCCGGGCCGCTGGCGCTCCGTGGATGTCCTCAAGATCAACACCGACTTCAGCTTCGCCACCGCCGACCGCAACAACGGCACGATCCCCAACCAGGTCGGCAGCCCGATCTCCAACGCTTCCCCCTTCGACCGCTTCTTTGATGCCCGCCCGGAGTACTCGTACCTCGGCAACTTCTTCACCGGGGAGGCCGCGTGGCAGGTGACCGACGCCGTCGGCCTGATCTACAACGTCATCTACGACTTCGACACCAACCAGGTCGCCCGCACCGTCGCCGGCGGCACCATCCAGCACTCGCCCGAGTTCTCAACCTACGCCCAGGTCCGCTTCCTCAACGCCCTGGACGCCACCTACGTCGATGCCGGGGCCAGCTACCAGCTCACCCGCATCTACTCCATCACCGCGGGCGTGACCTACGACACCAACGCCAACGAGGTGCAGAACCTCAGCGCCACGCTCCGGCGAAAGTTCCAGGACGCCACCATGGGCGTCCGCCTGAGCTTCGACAACATCACCGACGAGACGAGCATCGGCGTGGTCTTCGAGCCCCAGGCCGCCGCCGCGGCCCGCGAACGCGAGGATGAGCACCTCGAGCGGCTCAGGAACATTGGGCGGTAGCGGGGGTCGCCGAGCCCGGAGACGAGGATTATCATTAGGATTAGGATGAGGATGAGGACCGATCCCCATGCGGTCGGTAGGGTGTCCGCATCCGATCAATCCTCATCCTACTCATAATCCTCATCATAATCTCTTCGCCGTGGAATTGAAAAGACCCCAGCACTCCGCCGGGGTCTCCCAAATATCCAGTCTCTCCTGCCTCATGCGGCCATCTTCAGCTGCGGCCCGACAACCATGTTTCCGCTCACGCCGAACTGCACGCCCACGGGCAGGCTCACCGGCCCCGGGTTGTCCACGCGGAAGCCCTGGACGAGGTACGTGGCGCCGGTGACCCCCTGCGGGATGGTGGCGTCGATGAACTTCTTCTTGCCGATGTTGCCGACTGTGGTGAAGGCGCTCTCCCCCGCCCCCCCGTTGAGCTTGCGGGTGACGACGAAGTGCACGCCGCTGCTGGCGGTCGCGTTGGCGCACTTCCACGTCAGCTCGACGGCCCCGGAGCCGGTGAGGCCGATCTTGAAGTCCGTGGGCTGGCCGGGCGGGGGAAGCGGCGAGGGCGCGGCGGGCATGGGGATCTCCGCCTTCATGTAGACGTCGGGGTTGTTCGAGGTCGCGGCGTAGGTCTTGATGGCCTTGACCAGGTCCGAGCCGAGGGCCCGCATGGCCTTGACGGCGTTGTGATAGCCGGTGGTCGCCGCGGTCGCGGCGTCCTTGGCGGCCTGCTGCGCCGCATAGGCATCGCGGCTGGCCTTGGTCGCCGCGAGCATGCTCGTGCATTGAGTGTCGGTCAAGCCCACGTCGGCATGGGCGGCGCTCCAAACGGGCACGTGGGTTTCAAAGAACTGGATGGCCTCGAGGTCCTTCGTTGGAATGACGCTGCCCATTGGGCACGGTCCTTTCTTCGCGTGTGAGATGGACGGTGCGGCACGCGATCCGCAGATGAGAAGGGCCGACACACGGCCCGCGGTGCGGTCATGAGATCGGCGCAGCGACATGCGATCTTTGGTGGTGGCAGAAAAAAAAATTGTGCGGGCGTTGCGAGATCGCTCGGAACATGATGAAGCGTTCCTTCCCCCGGGGTGGGGGGGGCGGTCGGGGGGTGGCGGGGGTCGGGTGGCGAGGGGCGGAGCGAGGCAGGAAACCGCCCGGCCCACCGCCTCTCAGAGCAGCGCCCCGATCTGACCGGCGAGCCTTCTGGCGCCCCGATGGTCATGCCGGATCGACCAGAACTCGCAATGACAGGGGGGCCGATGCCCCTGCCCCCCAACGTCACCTCCCCGGCCAGCGCCTCGGCACTCGGCACTCGGCACTGCGCCAGGCCCGCAACAAGCACAGCGAGCCCGCACCCCCGTCGGCGGGGCACACTGGGGCAGCCGAGGCGCACGGAGGCCGCCCGACCCTCCCGCCGCCCGGTTCGTCGCGGCCGAATGTAGAATTCTCCGCCGGCTGGGGTGCGGGCGGTCGTGATGAGCACGGAGTAGTACGGATGGTCGCGCCACCCGATGTATATGATCGCGACGGAGGCACCAAATGCCGGAAATCACAGGTGATGCCGGGCTCGTGGACGCGCGATCGCATGCGATCTCCGAGCCGCCCCGGGAACTTGAACTTCAGCTCCTCGTTCGCGATCC
>DASZWV010000418.1:0-4295 GCA_035546115.1 Phycisphaerales bacterium | reverse complement strand
AGACGGTCACTCACGAGCGACTGGACAAGGAGCACGGCTGGCTCGTCGTGCGAGCGGTTGTTCCGCCGTTGCGTGACCCGTGCGAATGTCGCGTGGTCATTCGATCCGGCGCTGCGGGCAATCCGAACGCGGATTGGTGCGTGGTGACGCCGCCGGTGGTTTCAGACTAACAGAGACGGCCCCGGTCTTTGGACCGGGGCCGTTGGTTGGTGGTCGGTTGTAGGGGGATGCGCCTCAGCTCTTGAGCTTGGCGATGCGGATGCCGCGCTCCTGCCACTTGGCGGCGTCGGCCTTGGAGAGGGTTTCTTCGTGGCCGTCCTTGTAGACGGCGACGAGGATGACCGGCCCGGACTTGCCGAACAGGCCCTCGCCGATGCCCTGGAATGCATCGCCGAGCGGGTCGAGCGCGGCGGCGAAGGGGAATCCCGACTTCTCGCCGAGCTTGCGGCCGGTCTTGGTCGCGTGGCGCTCCTCGATGCGGAGCGGGGCGAGGGTCATGAGCTCGTGGTGCGCGGCGACGGCCTTGGCCTCGTTCTCGGCGGCGACGACGCGGGCCTGCTGGGCCTCGGCGATGGCGACCTGCTTGGCTTGCTGCTCGGTCTTGACCGCGGCGACGAGCTTGGCGATCTCGGCGTCCTTGACTTGGACGGTCTCGGAGAGGCGGGAAACGTCGCCGCGGAGGCCGTTGATCTTATTGGAAAGGTCGGCGCTCTGCTGCGTCGCGGATTCCACCTCGGCGCGGGCGCTCTTCAGGCGGGTGTCGAGGTCGGTCATGTCGGCGGACTTCTTGGCGATGTCGGCCTTGAGCGTTTCAATCTCGGAAGCCCGCTGCGTGTCGACCTTCTTGAGCTCGCCGAGAGCGGACTCACGCGCGGAGAGGTCGGTCTTGAGCGTATCGATGGCTTTCTGGGCCGCGCCGAGGTTCTCGCGCATCTCAGACTTCTGCTTCTCGAGCGCGATGGCCTCCTGCTTGTTCTGCTCGGCGCGCTCGGCCTCGGCGATGGCGCGCTGCTGGGCCTCCTTGGCGTCGTTGCGCCAGGAGATGACGAAGGGCGTCATGACGCCCGCGCCGAGGAGCAGACCTGCGGCGATGCACAGGGCGATGATGCCGGCGCCGGGGCCGCGGGCGGCGTTGCGGGGGGGAGGAGTCTGCTGGAACACTGGTTCTGCCATGGGTGATTCCCTTCCGTGAGAGTCGATTGGATATGAGCTAATCGGAAAACCCGCCACTTTCCCCGTACTCCCGCGCGAGCGCCCTTTCGGGCCCGGTTCGGCGGTCCACGATGATACGAGGGGTTGGGGGGCTTGGTGTCGCGATGTCTGTCGGAAGGTGATGAGGGAACGGGCCGGGGCCCGAAATGGCTGGTATTGGCCGCGAAAACAGAGCCAAAATCAGGGGGGTGGAGGCACGCCGAAACCGGTGGTCCATGGTCACGTTGCTGGCGAGCACGTCCACCGTGGGTACGGAAGGCGGGAGCCGATAGTCTGGCCGCCTACACTCCAACGATTGGCCCACCGCCCCCCGCGCGCTTGCTCGGGCATTTCCGCGGCTGGGCCCGTTTCCCGACGCTTCCTCCGCCCAGGTTCAAGCAGCGGTTTGAACCATCTGGGCACCTTGGAAGCATCGCATGAAGCTCTACGTCGGCAATCTGTCGTTCAACACCTCCGAGCAGCAACTCCGTGAGCTGTTCGAGCCGTTCGGGGTCACCTCCGCGTCGCTGGTCATGGACCGCGAGACCGGCCGCCCGCGCGGGTTCGGGTTCGTCGAGGTTTCCGACGCGACGCAGGGCAAGGCCGCGATCGACGCCATCAACGGCAAAAACGTCGATGGGCGAGACCTGACCGTCAACGAGGCCAAGCCCCGCGAGCCGCGCAGCGGCGGGTTCGGCGGCGGGGGCGGCGGGGCGCGAAGCCATGGCGGCGGCGGCGGGCGCCGCGGCGGCTGGTAAGAGCCGGGTTTCGAAGCACCAATACGAACTCCACACCGGCCGGGCCTTGTGCCCGGCCGGTGTGCTTTTCAGGCGCGGGTTTCGGGATCGCCGCTGCGTGCCCGCTCGGCGGTGCGGCGGGCTCGGATGCGCTCGCTGCTTGGCGTGCGGATGTTTCTGGCCAGGCCGACCAGCGACAGGGCGCGGATGAGCAGGTAGCTCGCATCGAACTCCCACCAGCGCAGGCCGTGCCGGGCGCTGGCGGGGAAGGCGTGGTGGTTGTTGTGCCACCCCTCGCCGAAGGCCAGGACGGCGACCACGGGGTTGTTGCGGCTCTCATCGTGGCTGTCGTAGGGCTGGGTGCCCCACAGGTGGCAGACCGAGTTCACGCTCCAGGTGATGTGGTGCACGAGCAGGATGCGCACCAGGCCGCCCCACAGGAACCCGAGCAGCAGCCCCCACCACGACATCGCGACCAGCCCCGCGACGATCGCCGGCAGCGCGAGCCCGATGATGACCCAGAGCACGAACTGCCGGTCGGCGAGCACCAGCGCGGGGTCTTCCTTCAGGTCGGCCGAGTACTTGCCCAGGCCGCGGCTGTGCCCGGCGAACAGCCAGCCCATGTGGGCGTGGAAGGCGCCGCGCAGCGTCGCGATGATCCCCTCGCCCCACGAGCCGTTCCTGGACATGTGCGGCGAGTGCGGATCGTGCTCGGTGTCCGAGTGCTGATGATGCTTGCGGTGCTCGGCGCACCAGCCGATCACCGGGCCCTGCACCGCCATGGAGCCGGCCGCGGCGAACAGGTAGCGCACGATCGCGGGCGTGGTGAAGGACTTGTGCGTGCACAGGCGGTGATAGCCGACGGTGATGCCCGCGGCGGTGATGAGCGTCATGACGCCGAAGATGAGCAGATACCACCAGTCGAAGGCGGTTCCCCAGAGCATGACGATCGCCCCCGCCAGGCCGAGCAGTGGCAGCGTCACGGCGAGGAGGTTGATGATCGCCAGCTTGCGATCCGCGGGGGAGCGCGGGGCGCTGGCCGGAGTCGCGGTGATGGCCGGCGAGCCTGGGGGTGAGGTCGATGCGACAACGTTGGACAGGGGAGATCGATCCGTGATCATCGGGGCTCCGGGAGTCGGGCACGGGTTCAGGGGCGCGGGTCGGACACGGCGAAGAGACGGGGCAAGAATGCGCGCCATCTGATTCGGGGGCGGCCGGGCGGATGCGCGGCCGAGGTCCGGAGCAAGTGGAGAGCTATGTCTACTATATCGAGCGAACGTCCGAAAGGTTCGCAATCTCCCGCGCCTTCTCCCGCTCAGACACCTACAATCTTTTTCGCGGCTCTTTACCGGCCCGAGCTTGCTCGCGAATCACGCGTGCGAGGATCGGGGCGGGGCGCCGCCAGGCGGCGGTTCCGAACCGCACGAAAGGCCCGAGGCCGAATGGCCATCTACAAGTTCGAGCGTCATCTCAAGTGCTCCAGTGACTCCGTGTACGACACGGTGCTGCCGGCGGGCTCGATCGCCGCGCGCTCCGGGATCTACCGCTGCGATGGGTGCGGCTTCGAGCTCACCGCGCTGGAGGGGCAACCCCTCCCCGGGTTGGATCACCACAAGCACATTGCCTCGCAGAAGCTCATCCGGTGGAGGCTCATCGTCGCCGACAGCGGTGCGCCCGGCGCGATCGACCCCGGGGCGGGGGCGTTCAATCCGGTCTCGCGGGCCAGGCGGTACTGACCCGGTCGCGCGGGGAGAGGGGATCATCCGGATGCACGGGATCATCTTCGAGAACAGCGCGGAAAACGGCTCGAACACCGGCCCGCGCTCCTCATCCCCGGGCGGGCTGGACCTGTGGGGCTCATCGATCATGGACCGGCTCCATGCCGGGGACGTCGTGTGGCTGGTGACGAGGCTGGAGGACGACCGGGCGACTCCGGCGGTGTGCGGGCGGCTGGTGGTCGATCACGTCGAGTCGCACACCCACGGGGCGGAGCGCTTCCAGCAGGCGCGGGCCGCGGACACGCGGCGCGTGGTGGTCCGCCACGACGATTCGCGGCGTTGCCCCCCGTTCGCGTGCGAGGCGATCCTGGGCTGGAAGGTCTGGCGGCGGCACTTCGGCGGGATGCTCGTGCTCAACACCGAGCAGGGCGTGGCGCTGGAGGCGGCGTGGGCGGGGGCGAGGGCGGTTTGAGCGCCGGTCAGGGGCATCCTGCAAACCACGAGTTGAGCATGGCGAAGATGTCGGCGACGGCAAGGTCGCCGCTGCCGTCGAAGTCGGCGGGGCAGGCCTTGCAGGTGGTGGGGGAGCAGGCCGCACCGAAGCCGTCGAAGCGCAGGCCCTGCGAGGTGCAATCCAGTTGACCGCGGA
>DASZWV010000417.1:0-9650 GCA_035546115.1 Phycisphaerales bacterium | reverse complement strand
GATCGAGCTCGGTCACCTCAGCGCTCGTGGCGGCAGGCGTGACCGTGACGCCGGACCAGGCGCCGGCGTTCCAGACGGCCGCACCATTGGCCGCGACGCCGCTGGCGGACTTGAACGTCCCTCCGACGACGAGCGAGCCGTCGGCCCGAGAGAGGAGCGACGTCACCGAGCGCGGGTCGGCCTTCGTCCACATCGAAGACCATGCCGACCCGTTCCAGCGAGCCAATCCGCCGACGAAAGCGCCGTTGGAGGTCCAGAAGTCGCCGGCGGCAGCGACATCCCCGTTCGAGAGCACCGCCAGCGCGCGGACGTTCGCATCGTTGGTGCCGTCGGTGCCGACGCCCATGTCCATGGGCATCCAGGCGCTGGTCGCGGCGTCCCAGCGGATGACGAAGTTGGCCGCGGGCGTCGCGTTCTGCCCGGCGATGGCGTTGACGCCGGTCGTGAAGGCGCCGCCGGCGATGATGTCGCCGTTGCTCTTGGTCGCGAGCGCGTTGACCGAGGCGCCGAGCCCGGAGCCGAGCTGGGAGACGACCCAGTCGGTGCCGTTCCATGTCCAGCGGGCGACTCGGTTGACGGTCAGCGTGCCCGTCGTGGCGGTGCCGGCGGCCGTGAAGTTGCCTCCGGCGACCAGGGCCCCGCTCGAGTCAACGGCGAGCGCGTTGACCGAGCCCGACACGCCCTTGTTCGAGTTGGTGGAGTTGCTGGGGTTGATGGCGCTCCAGGCCGTGCCGTTCCAGCGGGCGATGCGGTTGACGGTCAGCGTGCCGGTCGTGTTCGTGCCCGCGGTGGTGAAGCCGCCGCCGGCGATCAGATCTCCGTTCGAGGCCACGACGAGGGCGTTCACGCCGCCGCTTCCGAAATCGATGGTGGCGCCCGAGTTCATGGGCGCCCAGGCGCTCCCGGTCCACCGGGCGATGCTGCCGAGGGTCGTGGAGCCGGACTTGGTGAAGGTGCCGCCGGCGACGAGGTTGCCGTTGTAGACGGTCAGCGCCTGGACCAGTTGCGAGTTTGAGAAGCCCGAGGTGCCGAGTCCGGCGCCGAGGGCCGACCACGACGTTCCGTTCCAATAGGCGATGTTGTTCGCGAGCGTGCTGTCGGCGAGCGTGAATGAGCCGCCCACGACGAGCACCTCCGGGAGCGGACCGGCACCGTCGGGGTCCCACATGACCGACGCGTAGACCACGCCGGATATCCCGGGCACGCCCTGACCGTCGAGCCACTGGCCCGTGCATTGGGCGTGCGACGCCGCTGCGAGAACCGCCGCACACCCCGCAAATGCCGAGGCACTACGCATCGTGAGAAACGCCATTGCAAGTTCTCCTGGCAGAGGGGGAAGCGGCCTCGGTCCAAGACGTCGGGATCGCGCCGTGCGGCCTGCCGCGGCAAGGTCCAAGATACAGGCTATCGACGATCTGTCAAGTCGTCTTTTGAAAGTACGCTACTATTTTGCAACGAGCGGGATTTGTGATAGACTCGGGCTGGATCCGGCCGATCTGAGCACCGCCCCACACACTCAATCCATTCGGTACCATGCGTCCCGCCGTGCCTCGAATCAAGCCCAGCCATTCCCAGGAACAAGACGCCGCCGCGCCGATGCGCGCCGCGGAGTCCGCCGTACCTCTGTCCGGAAAGGAGGTCTCCTTCGAGCAGGCGGCGGCCGCCGTGCTGTGCGACCTGCAGGATGCCCTGATGGAGCTGTTCGCGGCGGCGCCGAGCGACATCCGCAGGTCGGCGGATGTGGAGCGGGCCTTCGGCATCAACCACCTGCTCGGATGGCAGCTCTATCGCATCGCCCGGTCGCAGAATCCGCTCGCGGCGGGGATGCACGTGCCGGCGCGGGTGTCGATGAAGAAGCTGCTGACGGCGGCGGCCCGGCGGCGCATCTCCCCGGACATTCTCGAGCGGGTTTCCCTCGCGTTCGACAACTTCGAGCGCTTCGTCGAGACGGATGCGGGCAATCGCGAAGAGCTCGAGACGATGATCAACGCGTTCCTTCCGGAGGAGCGCCGCAAGCAGGAGCTCTCGAGCAAGGCCGCGGTCTTCAAGGGGATGAGCCACATCAAGGGGCTCGCCGCGGAGGCGGACGCCGTGGCGATGTTCTTCACGCCCTCGGCGGATGGGATGCGCATCGATCGCGTCTCGCTGAACTGCGAGTTCGGGCTGCGGCGCATCCGGCCCGATGCGACCATCGTGCTCGGGAGCGGCGATACGCGGCCGCTGGAGAAGCCGATCGTCACGCTCGACGGGCGACCGGCGGACAATCCGATGGGGACGCTTCTGCCGATGTTCTCGTCTCCGCTGCCGCCGTTGAAGCTCGTGCGGACGGAGACGATGATCGACTACTGTCTCGCGGGCAACGAGGTGGGGATGCGCTCGGCGGTGGACATCGTGATGGCCGAGCGGCGCGAGGGGGCTTTGCCGCGGCATTGGAAGCCCAACACGCCGAGGTACGGCGGGCCGGCGTACACGACGACGACGCCGACCAAGCGGATGACGCTGGACGCGTTCGTGCACGAGGACGTGTTCCCGGGCGTGGCGCCGCGCCTGTGGGTGTACGACACGGCGGCCCGCGGGTCGGTGTTTCCGATCGACAATCCGGAGCGCCAGCACGACCGGCTGAGCGTGCGGGACGAGATCCGTGTGCTGCCCTCGGGGCTGCGGGGAGCGCGACTGCCGCACGCGCCGAAGTACCTTGAGATCATCGGGCACATCTCGGAAACAATGGGCTTCGATGGTCTGGCCAGGTTCCGCGGCTACCGGCTCGACGTCGAGTACCCGATCTACGGGGCCGAGTACATCATGGGGTTTGAGATCCCGGCCCCGCCAGCGGTTTGAGTTGGTGCGTGCTCGGCCCGGCTCCCGTGACCACCGCCGAGTCGGAGACCGCGCTCGCCAACGCCGTTCGCCGCGCGATCGAGGGCGACCCGGCGCTCCCGGCGGGGGGCAGGCGTGTTCTGGCCACCGTCGAGCGGGGAGTGGTTCGGCTCACGGTGACGGTCTCCGCCGGCGCCGAGGCGGAAGACGCGAGCATCGCGGTCGCACGAGTTCCCGGCTTTCGGCGAGTCGACAACCGCATGATCGTCGTGGGTCGGTAGCGCTCCCGGCCGCGTTGGGCACGGAGGGCTGCCCGTCGTGGACGAGATCAGTGATGGATCCCGTGTCCCTTCCCCGGCGCGCGGATCGGCTTGTCGCCGAGCAGCTTGCGGATGACGGTGTAGAACACCGGGGTGAGAAACAGGCCGAAGGCCGTGACGCCGATCATCCCGTAGAAGACAACCGTCCCGAGCGCCTCGCGCATCTCCGAGCCCGCGCCCGACGCGAGCAGGAGCGGCAGCACGCCGAAGATGAACGCGAAGCTCGTCATGAGGATCGGGCGCAGGCGCAGGCGGGCCGCCTCGATCGCCGCGAGATCCGCCCGCATCGTCGGGTCGTGCTCCTGCTGCTGCTTGGCGAACTCCACGATGAGCACGGCGTTCTTCACGCTCATGCCCGCGAGCACAACGAACCCGATCTGGGTGAAGATGTTGTTGTCGAGCCCGCGCAGATAGACCCCGGCAATACCGCACAGAAGGCACATCGGCACGATGAGGATGATCGCGCTCGAGAGCGCGAAGCTCTCGTACTCCGCCGAGTGCGCCAGGAAGACGAACAGCACGCACAGCGGGAAGATGAACAGGGCGGTGTTGCCGACCGACTCTTCCTGGTAGGCGAGCTCGGTCCACTCGAAGTCGTACCCGGGCGGGAGGTCGCGGTCGGCGATGCCGGCCATGATGTCGAGGGCCTGGCCGCTGCTCACGCCCGGCACCGCCGCGCCGTTGATCTCCGCCGACGGGTACAGGTTGTACCGGTTGATCCGCTCGGGGCCGACGGTGTCCTGGATGTCCATGACCGAGCCCAGCGGCACCATGTCTCCCGTCGCGTTTCGCGCCTTCAGGCGTGCGACATCCTCGACGCGGGCCCGGAAGGGCGCCGCGGCCTGCGCGATCACCTTGTACGTGCGGCCGAGGAAGTTGAAGTCGTTGATGTAGTAGCTTCCGAGGAACACCTGGAGCGTCTGGAAGAGGCCCGTGATGGGCACACCCTCCTTTTTCGCCTTCGTCCGGTCCACCTCGGCGCGCAACTGGGGCACGCCCGCGTGGAACGAGGTGAACAGCGAGGTCAGACGCGGATCCTTGCGTGCATCGGCGATGATGGTGTTCATGGCCGCCTCGAGCTCGCGGGGGGTGGCCCGGCCGGAGCGGTCCTCCACCTGCATCTTGAAGCCTCCGGCGGAGCCCATTCCCCGCACGGGCGGCGGCGAGAGCACGAGCGCGAAGGCCTCCTGCACCTGCGAGAACGCCCCCATGACTCTTCCGGCGAGCGCGTTTGCCGAGAGGTCGGGCTTGTGCGCCCTGGCATCGAACTTGTCCAGCGGGAGGAACATCGTCGCGGTGTTGGTCTGGTTCGTGCCCGTGAGCAGGTTGAACCCCGTCACGCCGAAGGTGTCGTGCACGCCGCGGATGCCCTTGGTGACGGCGGCCAGGCGCGCCACGACCGCGTTCGTGCGATCGATCGACGAAGCATCCGGCAGCTGCACGGCGGCGATCAGGTAGCCCTGGTCCTGCTGCGGGATGAACCCGAGCGGCACGGCCTTGAACCCGAAGTACGTGAGGACGAGCAGCCCGCCGTACACGAGCAGCGCGAGGACCGCCAGCCGCACCACCCGGCGCAGCACCCAGACGTATCCGGCGTTGGCCTTGTCGAGGGTCCGAGTGAACAACCGGAAGAACCATCCGGTGAGCGCATCCATCGTGCGCGTCATCCGGCCCTTCGGCGCATCGTGGGGCCTGAGGATCAGGGCGGCCAGCGCGGGGCTGAGCGTCAAGGAGTTGAACGCCGAGAGGAGCGTCGAGAAGGAGATCGTCAGCGCGAACTGCCGGTAGAACTGCCCCGTGACGCCGCTGATGAACGCGACGGGCACGAAGACGGCCGTGAGCCCGCACGCGATGGCGATGATCGCGGGCGTGACCTCCTCCATGGCCCGGTACGACGCCTCGCGCGGCGTCAGACCACGCTCGATCCATCGCTGCACGTTCTCCACGACCACGATCGCGTCGTCCACGACGATGCCGATCGCCAGCACCAGCCCGAAGAGCGAGAGGTTGTTCAGGGAGAATCTGAACACGGCCATCACCGCGAAGGTTCCCACGAGCGACACGGGAATGGCCAGGAGCGGAACGATGGACGCCCGCCAGCTCTGGAGGAACACGAAGACGACGAGGGCCACAAGGCCGATCGCCTCGAAGAGCGTCTTCACGACGTCCCGGATGCTCTCGCGGATGAACGTCGTCGTGTCGTACGGGATCGCGTACGCCACGCCCGGCGGGAACGCCTTGGACAGCTCCTTCATCTTCGCGTACACCGCGTTGGCGGTGGCGATGGAGTTTGATCCGGGGAGCTGGAACACCGGAAGGCCCACCGCGGGGAGACCGTTGAAGTAGGTCGAGGTGCTGTAGTCCGCCGCCCCCAGCTCGATCGTCGCGACGTCTCGAAGCCGCGTGACGCTTCCGTCGGGCGCGGTCTTTACGATGATCTCTCCGAACTGCTCCGGCTCGGTCAGCCGGCCCTGCGCGTTGACGCTGTACTGAAAGGGCGCGGTCCCCGGCGGGAGCGGCGCGCCGCCGACGATGCCCGCCGCGACCTGCACGTTCTGCTCGCGGACCGCGTCGATCACGTCGCCGGCGGCAAGATTGCGCGCGGCGAGCTGCTCCGGGTTCAGCCACAGCCGCATGGCGTAGTCGCGGGCGCCGAAGATGAACACGTCGCCCACCCCCTGCAGGCGCGCCAGCTCGTCCTTGATCTGCAGGGTCGCGTAGTTGCTCAGGTACAGCGGGTCGCGGCTGCCGTCGGGCGAGTAGATCGCCACGGCGAGGGTGATGTCCGGCGAGGCCTTCTTCACGACGATGCCCGCCCGCTGCACTTCCGAGGGCAGCACCGGCTGCGCGATCGCGACGCGGTTCTGCACCTGCACCTGCGCGATATCGAGATTCGTGCCGAGCTTGAAGGTGACGGTCAGCTTCATCTTGCCGTCGGCCGTGCTCTGGCTCGACATGTAGAGCATCCCCTCGACGCCATTGATCTGCTCCTCGATGGGCGTGGCGACCGTCTCGGCGACGGTCCTGGCGTCGGCGCCGGGATAGCTCGCGGTGACGGTCACCGTCGGCGGCGCGATCTCCGGATACTGCGCGATGGGCAGCGTGAAGATCGCGATCCCGCCCACCACGATCGTGACGATCGAGAGCACGGCCGCGAAGACCGGCCGCTCGATGAAGAACGGGACGAACCTCATGGGGTCTTCCCCCCGGCCGGATGGTCCGCGGGCGGCGGCGCAGCGCGGCCCGCGCCGGCGGGGGGCTCGGAGGGGCCGGGCTCGGACGCGGAGCCTGGACCGTCCAAGATCGCGGGATCGTACTTGATCGTCGCCTCGGTCGCCTTCACCTTCGCCCCCGGATGCGCCCTCATCTGCCCGTTGATGATCACCCGATCGTCGCGCACCAGGCCGGAGGTGATGGACCGCATGCTCCCGAACAGGGCGCCGATCTCGACCCGCCGTGACTCGACCTCATCCTTGGCGTCGACGACCAGCACCGTGTGGGTGTCCTGATCGTTGCCGATGGCGATGTCGGGCACGAGCAGGGTGTGGTACGGCCCGCTGCCGGGCAAGCGCATGCTCGCGAAGAAGCCCGGCGTGAGAAGTCCGGAAGGATTCGGCACAACGCCGCGAGCTCGCATCGTGCCCGTGGCCTGGTCGAGATGGTTGTCCAGAAAATCGACGACTCCCTCGTGCAGATAGGACCGCTCGTCGGCGAGCCGGACGTAGCACGGCAGCTTTCCGGACCGGATGCTGGGGAGCTTGTGCTCGGCGGCCAGCCGCTGGTACTTCAGCACCGAACGCTCGTCGATGTCCACGGAGCAGTAGATCGGATCGACCGATTCGACGGTCGTCAGCGGCGTCGCGACGGCCGCGCCCATGTTGACCAGATTGCCCACGGTCACGAGCTTGCGACCGGCGCGCCCGTCGATGGGTGATGTGACCTTGCACCACTCGACATCCAGACGGGCCGTCTCCACCGCCGCGGTTGCCGCCGCGAGCGTGGCCTCCGCCTGATCGCCGGTCGACTTGGCGATGTCATACTCCTGCTGCGACACCGCGTTGCTCTGCAGCGCCTCGTCGAGGCGGCGAAGGTTGCGGCGGGCAATCTCGACCTGCGCCCGCGCCTTCTGCTCGTCCGCCAGGCGTGCATCCAGTTGGGCCTGGAACGGTCGCTCGTCGATCTCGAAGAGCAGTTGCCCCTTCTTGACGAGCGAGCCCTCCTCGTACGGCGCGGCCACCACCATCCCGGCGACGCGAGCGGCCACGTTCACCGATTCGGGAGCCTCGAGATAGCCGGAGTAGGTGTCCCACTCGACAACCTCGTGCTCCACGGGATGGGCCACCGTGACCGACGGCGATGATGCGGGCTGGGCGGCGGGTTGCTTGTGTTGGCATCCGGGCAAAAGGCAGACCAGGCACAGCAGCCATGCGAGCAACGCGGATCTCGCGCCGACCCATCCACGAATCGAAGAGCTTGGATCCGGCATCACCAGCCCCCTTCGCGAGGCCCGCCCGAGAGCCACCAACCCCGCGGTCGGGCCGTTCACTCCTGGAGAGAGTATGCCGCTGCGAGCCACCGATTGGCCGCGGAGTCGGTCGGTCGGCTGGCGTGCCGCGAAGGGCGCCTCGATGATCGAGCACGAGATTGACTCGTCGACGATCCCGTCCGGTCGTTCTGTCCTCCCTCCCTCTCGCCAGGCAAGGCCGACGAGATCCGGAGCATCCTGGGCGTTATGCCAACCGCCTGAGTCACCGCGGGCCAGGCGATCGCGACCGCGGCGGTCCGCACGCCGGATGGGTCGCGGGTGCAGCACACCGAAGGCGGAAACCAGGGCGTTCGCCCGGTCTACAAGCGAGATTGCGCAGGCCATCGAGTGTGCAGCGCGTGATCGTTGATGCGACCACGGGATCGCCGTCATCGGCAACTCTCCCGGCCAGTCGCCCGCTCCGCGCACGATCTCGCTTGATCGAGCCATCCAGACGACCCTCGCTGCGTATTCTGGGGCGCGCGTTCTGGAAACCGAGTTCGAATCAACCGTTGGCCGCTGAAAAGTGCGCACGGCGACGGTGCGTCGCTCTCGGACGACCAGCATCAGTGAAGCTGGGAGGACGCCGCGGATGACCGGGTTCGGCTGAGCATGCTCCCCCCGGGAGCGACCACGCTCGCGCAGGCCGGCACGATCGCAGAATCCGCGGCGCTCGGAGCAACAGCCATCAAGGCGGAGTGGGAGTGTGAGGCTGGAGTACGCTTGTATCCGACGCTCTTCCTCCAGACCTTTCGGCTGGCGAAACACGTCACTCCCCGCCGGTTGGTTTTTATTCCGTTCGTCACAGGAGCCGCCCCCAAGAATCGGATGCAATTCGGATACAGAACCCACTCCCCGGAGACGGACGAGGAGGAGCGAATTTGCAGGTGCCGCCTGCTTTTCCAGTGGTTTTGATGACATGGAGGCCCCGTGGCGGAACGGCAGACGCAGCGGACTTAAAATCCGCGGCCCGGCAACGGGCGTGCAGGTTCGATTCCTGCCGGGGCCATTGTATTTGCAGGGACTTACGATCGACTTGGCCGTCGGCTTCCCTTGGCCGAAACCAGTAGCGGGCCGGAATGCGGGCTGGAATGCCCTCCCGATCCCCTTCCGACCCCCATCGGCTCCCTTCAAGAACCCCTGTCCCATGGAAGCGAAGCCAAAGCCATTTTCCAAGCTCGCCGAAGAGATTGATTCGCTTGGAGCCCGCGCGTGGAAAGCACTGACGCTTCCGGAGATGGACGCCTTTGGTGTAACGCTCGACGGGATTGTCGCTGACGGGATGGCACGGTACCGCCAGCTTCACGATCGAGGGGTAAAGGGATTCGAGGAGAGGCACGATGGGTCTCGCAGCCTCCTGATGTCGTTGTTGCGGAACGGCCGAGTCACGTTCGGCACGCCAGACGTGATATCTGGGATGGCGGTCTTTGGGGACCCGTGGGTGGGGCAATGGGCAGATGAGTACGGTCGGGCGTTCAAGTATCTGGCCACGCTCGAGACCAGCGCCGCCACAGAGGAACCGGATGTCGCAGTCGCTGTGCCGTCAGTTCCCGCGTCGGACTTTGAGATCATCGATTCAGACAAGGCCAAAGTTCATACCGGAATTGCATCGGACGACACGCTGCGACGCCGGATCCAGGAAGGATTGATCGGGGCGTTCAAGTGGGGACCCGAGAAGGGTGGGCACGATCCACGACCGCTTTGGTTCGTGTGGCTGGGTACCCGGCTTGCCGATGGGGAGGAGATTAAAAAGTATCTCCCGTTGCAGGCAACGCTGGTAAGTCCACGGTCTGCGGATGCCGCAACATGCCGCAGCATCCCGCGACATCCCGCTTGAGCCCTCAACTAGCCAGCCTTTCGCTTTGGAAGCGCGAACAAGACGGGCATGGATACTGCTCGTTCATTCAGTCCGTTCCTCCCACCACAAGCAGCCGCCGCGGTCTTGGGGCTCAGGCGAGCTGAACTCATCGCTGCTGCCCGAGCGGGGC
>DASZWV010000416.1:0-7269 GCA_035546115.1 Phycisphaerales bacterium | reverse complement strand
ATCGACACGGAGGGGCCGGCCATGGGAATCCTCGGTTGACGTGGGAAAACCAGAAATGTGTCCCCCAGAATCGGCAGCCACGGGCGACAGAGCGTAAAGGAAACGTTCAGGCGAAGCAACCCCGAACCCCGGCGATCGTCCCCCGAAGGAAAGTTGGCTTGATCCCCGAACAACCGCCCCACAAACACGGCTCGCTCGGAAAGCCGGCGGCAATCCGCGACGTCGCCGCATCGCGTCCGCTCGCGCCGTCGGAGGATTTCGGGAATGCCATCATGCGCCGGACCTGGAATGGCCTGTCTCCCGAGACCCGGTAGCGCGGGAATCGAGGTCGCACCAAGCCGGGGAACGAGGACACAACCGCCCAACGCACGCCTTCATGAAGATCGGTCGTGAGCGGACAAGCAGCTTTGCCCGGGGGTATGGCGCCCGCGGCCGTTCGGCCGATCCGCTGTCGCACACCTCCGTGGACCGATCCGTGAGTTGACTGCCATCGCCTCGAGCTTGCGCGATCAGAGGCGGCGTGCAAAGAACGCTCGAAGATTCCGTTCAGATCGCGCTCGTCCACCCGCTTTCCGGGTCTGCGGCGCGCATTCTTCACATTGTAAAGATCGATCTGCGTTTGTTGTTCGGTAACGTAATCACAACGCAATCTTGAACGCGTGCCATATCGCATTCGAGCGCCCTCCGGGTACGGTCTTGCCGCTCGCGGACGGATCGTGCACGAAGCACGCGGTTTCGTTTTCAACTTTCTCCCCGTGAGCAAGGAGCCGGCAGGATGACCAGCAGCACGAACGTCTCGCACGCCCGCGATCGATCCGGGGCCTTCACGCTCATCGAGCTCCTCGTGGTGATCGCGGTCATCGCGATTCTCGTCGGGCTCCTGCTCCCGGCGCTCGGGGCGGCGCGTGAGGAGGCTCGCGCGACCCTGTGCGGGACCAACGCCCGCACCGTCGCCCAGGGCGTCGCGATCTACAACTCCTCCAACACGGAGTACTACCCGCCATCGTACGTGTACGCCGCGAGCCCGACCAGCGGGGAGTGGTTCGTCGAGGACCAGATGCTGCACAACCCGAACGCGGCCAACGGGTACGTGCACTGGTCGTACGCGCTGTTCGCCGACGGCGAAAACCGCATTCCCGAGGGGGCGTTCCGCTGTCCATCCACGCGCAACGGCGGCGCCCCGGCGACCGACCCCGGGCCCGACTCGAAGAACTGGGAGCCCGACCAGATCAACGACCTCGGCCAGACCTCGCCGGCGGAAAATCCGGAGGATCGTCAGGCCAAAAGGATGGCATATACCGGTAATGCCGCGATTTTCCCGAGAAACAAGTTCGATCTCAGCGGCCCGCCGCGGCGGAACCGGCTTGTCAAGGACTCCGAGCCACTGTTCACGGGCCGCACAATCCTCGCGACGGAGTTCCTCGACTCGAGGGATGGGTGGAAGTCGTTGATGGTGGGAGGCAAGATCAAGAGCCACCGGCCGATCACGCCGTTCGTCGGCGTCTCGTCGGGGTCGGACGTGTACTCCGAGCCGACCAGCAACGCGAGCATCACGCGGTTCACCTATCCGGCGCCGAGCGCGATCAAGCGCGCCGACCAGCTCGTGCAGGGCGAGATCGAGGACCCGGACACGATCCTCAACGCCGTCGGGCGCACGCACAAGGGGCCATCCTCGAAGGGCCCGTACGGCGGCACGGCCAACTTCTCGTTCGTGGATGGACACGTCGAGCGTCTGAACGTGTTGGACACCGTGAAGAAGCGCCTGTGGGGCGATGCGTTCTACTCGTTGACCGGGCCGAACAAGGTCGCGCCCCCGCCCGCCGGATCGCCCTGAGCGGGCGTCCCGGCTCCCGGCGTTGCTCTTGCGCAACCGGCGACGGGCGGGTTGATTGCGCGCACATGGTGTCTTTGTGATGTGCAGATACGTGCACGAATACGTCTTTGAATCTTTACGTGTGGCGAGTGGTGATTCTCTTTGGTCGCTGTATTCTCCCCGCACGATCGAACGACGGACTTCCCGCGTGGCGTCACGCGGGGCCCACGACGAAACCCGCTCAGGAGAGGAACAAGACCATGCGTGTATCGAACGCGAATCTCAGACTGCTCGCGGCGTGCGGGATGGCCGCATCGCTGGCCGGCGCCGCCCTGGCGCAGCCCACCGCGATCAATATCACCGGCTCGACGCTCTTCGGCGACTTCTTCGCCGCGCCGGCCTCCACCAACGATTTCATCGACGCGAACAACAACAACTGTCCCTTCCACCACACGCTGGGTGCATCGTGCGGCCTGCTGGCCGACCAGCTGGCTCCGTATGGGTACGCCCCGTTCGCGCCGAGCGAGTTCTGGGCGGTGCAGTACCGCGAGTCGGGCTCGGGCAACGGCTTCGCCGAGCTGCTCAACTGGGGCACGCGCTGGTCGGAGAACGCCGGCACCAGCTCCACCAACGGTGACATCAAGTACGACGACACGACCGTGGACAACTGCCGCCTGAACCGCACGTTGTACAAGACCAAGGCGGCGGGCGCGACGCCCGGCATGCTGCAGGTTCCCCCGGCCGACGCGAACCACCCCGGCGGGGCCCCGTTCATCTGCGACGAGACGACGCTGCTGGCAACCACCGACGCAACCTCGGCTGGGAGCAAGGGTTTCCGCTTTGATATGGCGGTCCTGGACGTTCCGCCGCGCTGGTTTGTCACCAACACGGCCGCCTCGGGGTCTCCGCTGCTCACCCCGGGCGTGGCGGGCTACGGCAACAACACGCTCAAGTCGGTCGATCCGTCGACGCTGGGTCATTCGAGCCAGGGCCAGGGCCTCAAGTCGTTGACCAACAGCGTGGGAACCACGTTCAACCTGTACAGCCCGCCGGCCGCCGACGACGCCCTGACGATCTTCGACACGCCCATCGCCTTCGCGGTGATCGGCACCATCACGAACTTCGGCACCGGCATGCAGGACGTCACGTACTCGAACCTCCGCTATCTGACGGGCACGGGGCGGGCCGGCACGGGCGAGAACCTGGTGTTCGTGACGCGTGACTCCGGCTCGGGCACGCGCAACGGGTTCGACAACTCGATCGGCTTCGATCCCTCGTGGGGCGTCGGCGACAACTTCGGCCCAAAGGACACCAACGGCCAGCGCGACGTTCCCGGCCCGCTGTTCGTTCCCTCCAACAAGGGCAGTTCGGGCGCGATGGAGAACTGCGTGCAGAACCAGCGCCTGGCGATCGGATACACCGGCGCCGAGCGCGGCGCGAGCTTCCTGCCCGCGGGCAAGATGGAGTTCCTGGGCCTGATCGACGATGTCCACCCTCGCGCCTCGGGCTACTCCCCCACCGCCGCTCGCCCGACGATCGACAACGTGCTCGACAACGGGCTGGCGGGCGAGGCGGACCCTTCCGTGGGCGCACCGAATCCGGTGAAGCTCACCGACGGCTATCGGATGGGCGGACCGGAGACGTTCGCATCCGTGGGCGATCCGCGGGCTGCGGCGCCCGAGCATGGCGGCGCCGGCTGGCCGCAGTGGTACTATGATTTGGGTGATCCCCGCGCGGTCTTTGAGCCCGCGAGCACCCACCACGCGATGCGGAACTCGGAGGCGGCGGCGTATCTGAACAACATCACCCGGAGCATTGCGGCGTTCAGCGGCTCGCCGGGGGGCACGGAGGCGACGTTCAGCCCGGGGGAGTATCTCGGGACGTTCTTCGTGCTCAGCGCGGCGACGGACTATCGCCAGAATCTCGTGACGCCGTTTGCGATGGAGGTGAACACGGAGCTGAACCAGCCGCTGCAGGACTACGTGCGGGCGGTGAACGTGCTGGGGCAACCGGCGTACCAGGCGTTCGGCGCGGGCGCCGGTCGCTCGCAGGCGGCGGGCAAGGTGCCCAGCCGTCTTAACGCGAGCACGACGGTGGTGCCGCCGGCGACGCCGACGCCCTATAGCGACGGCGTGGTGGATGAGGGGTACTACGTCGCGCAGGATGGGGGCCACGCGCTGTACGGCTCGAACCTGGCGATGCGCAACCTGATCGCCGGCGACTTCAACGGCGATGGGGTGCGGGACCTGGGCGATGTCGCGGACATGATCGCGGCGTATCGGCAGAGATGGGATGCGGCCCACCCGGTGTGGACGGCCCCGGATGGGAGCGGGGCGCTGCTCGCGAGGGCGAACTCGTACGCGCCGCCGCTGGCCGTGCCGGGGAGCGATGCGATCATCGAGGTGCTGGGCGACTTCAATGGCGATGGGAACTTCGACGCCGCGGATGTGCGCTACTGGGCCGACGGCCTGGCGATCCAGCCGACCGGCCCGCACGCGGGCAAGCTCGACCGCAAGGCCGGGTTCACCGCGGTGGACAACGCCTCGGCGGCCGCGGGCGGGGGGGGCGGGTCGATCAACTTCTTCGGCGTGGCGGCCTTCTCGACCGGCGCTGCGTACACCGCGGGCGCGGCCCGGGCGGACGTTGCGGGCGGGCGCATCACGGATGCGAACGGCGTGCTGGCGACGGTCGTGGGACCCAACCGCATCGCGACGCTCGACAGCTTCAAGAACGCCCGCGGCTTCGCCCCGATGGGCGCTGATGGGCGGGTCGACGGCACGGACATCGACTATGTGTACGCGAACATGCGGTCCGCGGGCATCGCGAGCCCGTGGTCCGGCGGCATGAGCGCGGACTGGGCGAGCCTTTCCCAGGCCGTGTCGTTCGACCTCTCGGCCGACATCAACGGCGACCTGAAGGTCGACGCCAACGACGTCAAGGAGATACTGGACATCCTCGGCACGTGCATGGGCGATGTGAACCTCGACGGCGTCGTCAACCAGGCCGATCGCGACATCATCGTGTCCAACATGGGCCTGACGAACTCCGCCTCGTTCACCGTCGGGTGGTCCACCGGCGACCTCAACGGCGATGGGATCATCGACGGCGCGGACCTCGCGCTCGTCTGCCCGGCCGACTTCAACTGCGATGGGGTGGTAGCGGTCGGCGACATCTTCGACTTCCTCAACGCCTGGTTCGCCGGTTCGCAGCGTGCGAACACCGACGGCGGCATCCTCGGCGTGAGCGACATCTTCGCGTTCCTCAACGCCTGGTTTGCCGGCTGCTGATTCGCGGCACGGGCGATCACTCGTCTTTGTTCTGCCCGCAGGGCCCCGCCTATCAGGTGGGGCCCTGTGTGCGTTTTGCCAGGTGCTTAGAACAAATCAAATCTGGATTCATGCATCCAGGATGCTTCCTCAGATAAACGGCCCTTCATGACTGGATTCCGGAATCGTGTGGGGATGCTGCTCGGCCAATCCGCCGGGGGTGTTCTTCCGTATAGACCGTGCTTCTCCCCTCTCCCCGGCCCGCGTTCTGCGGCTCTCGGGATGCGTGTTTTTGCAGGTTTTTTCCACGTCCTTCAGCATCGGAGATTCGCATGAGCGGGTTTTCGAGCCCCGGCCATTTTCAGCCCTCGGGCCAACGCGCTACACCCAAGGTTCGGTCGATCGACAGCCTCCCAGGGCACACCGAAGGCGCCGGGCTTGCAGCCAGCGGAGCAACCCGCGCGCCGGGTGACAAGGCCTCCGCCCGTGTGCTGCTCATCGAGGACAACGCGAAGCTGGTCGATTCCCTCGTCCGCGGCCTTCGCGAGCACGGGTACGTCGCGGATGCGGCGCTGACGGGGGCGGCCGGGGAGAAGCAGGCTTCCACGGTCGCGTACGACGTCGTCATTCTCGACCTGATGCTCCCGGACCGGGACGGCATCGAGGTGTGCCGATCGCTCCGGCGCTCGGGGATCCGGGCGCCGATCCTCGTGTTGAGCGCGCTCTCGGCGACAAAGGACAAGGTGACCGGTCTTGATGCGGGCGCCGACGACTATCTCACCAAGCCCTTCGAGCTCGACGAGCTGCTGTCTCGTCTGCGCGCCCTCATGCGCCGCAACCAGGCGGGAGACGCCACGACGCTCCGCTACGCCGATCTCGAGCTCGACCTGACCAAGCGCATAGCCAAGCGCGCCGGGCAGGTGATTCCCCTCACCAACAAGGAGTTCGCGCTTCTGGAGTTCTTCATGCGCAAGGCGGGCACCGTCCTGTCGCGTGTGCAGATCGGCGAGCAGGTGTGGGACATGAACTTCGATCCCAGCTCCAACGTCATCGACGTGTACGTGAGCATGCTGCGTCGGAAGATCGACAAGGGCTTCCCGGCCGCGCTCATTCACACCGTGGTCGGGACCGGCTACACCTTCTCGGAGAAGAGCCCGGCCTGACGGCCAGGGGCCGTGGGCCGGAAACGGCGCGTGCAAGCCTTGGGGAAGGACGTCGCCCCACGTTGCGGGGCGTTTGATACGATTCCGCCGTGTTCGCCCTGCGCAAGACGCTTCGCTATCGACTGACGCTCGCGTTCCTGATGTGGACCGCGGGGATCCAGCTCGCCATCGCGGGGGTGTTCGTCGTCGGGCGCGAGCTGTTCGTGGTGGATTCGATCGACCGGGCGCTCGCGGATGCGGCCGTGCGTCTGCGGCACACGCTCGAGGCCGATCCATCCTGGCCCCCCTCGCTCGACCAGGCGTCCTTCGAGCTCCAGACCGATCCGACCGCGCCGCTGATCCCGGTGATCATGCGCGTGCGCACCGTGGATGGAAAGACGCTCGTCCGATGGCCGGACCGCGAGCCCCCGATCCCCCCGGAGGGCATCTCGCCTCCGATCTCCCCCGATGCGCCCTACAAGCTGGTGTTCACGACCATGCGCGTGCAGGCGCAGTCCGACGAGGACGACACGATCGTGCCGGTGCGCTTCCGCGCCGCCTCGATGACGATCAACCCGGTCGAGGGCGGCACGTACGAGCTCGATTTCGGCGCATCGCTGCAACTCGCGGATCGGTTCACGAGCGTCATGTCGCGCATCCTCGGCGCGGGGCTGATCGTCGGCATCGTGGGGGCGGGCATCGCCGGCTGGATCGTCGCCGGGCGGGCCTCGCGGCGCATCGAGCGGATCACCAGCGAGGTCGCGCACGTCTCTCCGACGCGCCTGGACGAGCCGCGCGAGCTTCCCACCGGCGAGGACGAGATCGGACGCATGGGCGAGGCCGTCAACGCCATGCTGCACCGGCTCGCGAGCGCCTTCCGCTCGCAGGAGTACTTCATCTCCAACGTTTCGCACGAGCTCAAGACGCCGATCGCGTCGCTGCTCGCCGAGGCGCAGGTGCTGCAGAAGGGCGGCGCCAAGTCGCTCGACGGGGGCGACGAGCCCGCCGGCGGTCGGACCGGCGAGGCCGATCCGCAGCCCGCGGCCCC
>DASZWV010000415.1:0-15394 GCA_035546115.1 Phycisphaerales bacterium | reverse complement strand
GAATCGGCTTCTCCTGCGCGGGCGAGAGGACGAGCGGGCCTTGCTCGCCGAGCTGATCCGGGTGGTGGACCAGCCCAACGCGATGGACAGCCGGTGGTACCCGGTCGGGTACAACACGGCCCAGGCGGTGGCGGCGCAGGGCAAGGCGGAGCAGCTCGGCACGGTTTCGGAGTTCGACTTCGACAGCCAGGGCGGCGGCGGCGGCGGTCGGGGCGCGGGCGGGCTTCGCCTGCAAGGGGGCGGCGGGGGCGCCGGCCAGTCGGACAACATCGGCTCGGGGGCCGGGTTCGTGCTGTATCCGGAGAACGGAGGGTTCATCTACCGCGGCACGCCGGCGCAGCACGCCCGGGTGGAGGCGCTGGTGAAGGCGCTGGGGGTCATCTCCGCCGACGAGAAGATGACCATCGAGTTCTACAAGCTGCACCACGGCAAGAGCACGGATGTGGCGGACACGATCCAGAACCTGCTGTCGAACTCGGCGGGGACGGGCAATCGCGGCTCGCTGCTGGGTGCGGGGCTGGGCGGCAGGAACAGCCAGCGCCCGCGAACGCCGGCGTCGAACACGGCGCGCAACGCCGCGAATCCCGGCGCCGCTGGCGCCGGGGACAACACGCCCGGCGGCGGGCTGGCGGAGATCGAGGGCGCGGACGTGTTCGTGCTCGCCGACGAGCCGAACAACCAGATCCTTGTGAAGGCGCCGGCGAAGCTGCAGCCGCAGTTCCGGCAGCTCATCAGCCGGATCGACCTGCGTCGCGCCCAGGTGTACATCGACGCGAAGATCGTGGTGGTGAGCAGCACCGACTCGATGCGGCTGGCGGTCGAGGCGCAGCAGATCATCGGGCAGTTCGCGTTCAACACGAGCTTCGGCCTGGGCAGCCTCGGCGGGACGAGCACCGGCGGCACGACCACCAACGGCGACTTCTTCGGCCAGAAGAGCGTGCTCACGGGCCTGTCGGGGCTGACCAGCGCGCTGGTGCGGTCCAAGGACGTGCCGTTCATCATCAACGCGATCGCGAACAACATCGACACGCGGATCGTCGCCACGCCGCAGCTGCTGGTGGACGACAACGAGGAGGCGGAGGTCTCGAGCCTCGACCAGGAGCCGACGGCGACGACAAGCCAGGCGGCCTCGGCGGGGTCCACGATCACGAGCTTCCAGAACTACGAGAGCGCGGGTCCGAAGCTGAAGGTCAAGCCGCAGATCTCCGAGGGCGGCTACATGCGGCTGGAGTACAGCATCGAGCTCTCCTCGTTCAGCGGCTCGGGGAGCGGCAACCTTCCGCCGCCGAAGCTCGAGAACAAGATCATGTCCAAGTCGGTGACGGTGCCGACGGACTCGACGATCATCGTGGGCGGCCTGAACTTCACCCAGACGGGCAAGACCATCATCAAGATTCCCCTCATCGGGAACATCCCGCTCATCGGGAACCTGTTCAAGGACCAGAGCACGTCGGACCGCTCCAGCTCGCTGTACGTGTTCATCACGCCGAAGATCATGCGAGATCCGACGTTCGGCGATCTGCGGCTGCTGACCAAGGCCCCGCTGGCGGAGGCCGGGCTGCCGTCGGAGTATCCGGCGCCGACGACGCAGGCGATCCCGGTCATCGACACCGTCAAGTTCGAGCAGGATCGCAAGCTCGAGGAAGAGATGAACAAGCACAAGCGGCCGGAGGCCATCTCTCCCGCCAAGGGACCGCCCCCGGTGAAGGACGAGCCCAAGTCGAGCCAGCCCGACTGATCCCATGGCCAAACGCCCCGACATCATCCGCACGCCCGCCCGCAACGGCGCGGGGGTTCCCGCGAAGCCCGAATCCGGCCCATCGATGACGGACTGGTCGGCGATCGCCGAGCAGTTCGCGGGGACCGCCGGGGGCGGCTCGGGACTGGCCAACGGCCTGCCGCCGGGCCTGGAACTCAAGCCCGAGCAGCTCAAGAGCTTCTCGCAGCTTCCCGGCTCGGATGATGAGCCGTGGGACGTCCTGCTCTCGATGCTCGCCCTCGACGAGCACACGGCGCTGGAGAAGCTCGCCAGGCGCACGGGGCTGCCGCTGGAGATCGAGCCGCGGTTCAACGAGTCCGCGGCCCGTTTCTACGAGGTCATCCCGCCGAACATGGCCCGCGAGCGGCTGGTCGCGGGGCTCTCGTCCGACGGGCACGTGATGTACTGCGCCACGGCGCAGCCGATGCAGCCGGCGGTGTTCAACATCCTCGAGGAACGCCTCGGGATGCCCGTGCGCCTGGTGCTCGCCCCGCGCGGGGCGGTGGTCAACCTGATCAACCGCGGGTACGAGCAGAAGCAGGACCTGGTGACGGAGATCGTCGAGGAGATGCCCCTCGACGCGAAGGCGATCGAGTCGGCCGCGGGGTCCATCCGCAACTCCACCGACCTCCTGCAGCTGGCCCGGCAGACGCCGGTCATCCGGCTGGTGAACATGATCCTGTTCGAGGCGCTACGTCGGCGGGCGTCGGACATCCACGTGCACCCGATGGAAAACCGGCTGGTGATCCGGCTGCGCATCGACGGCATGCTGGTGGATGCGTTCCAGCCGCCGCTCTCGCTGGCGCCCGCGATCAGCTCTCGTCTCAAGGTCATGACCGAGCTGGACATCGCCAACCGCCACTCACCGCAGGACGGCCACACGACCGTGCGCGTGGGCAACCGGAAGATCGACATCCGACTCTCGGTGATCCCGACGGTCTTCGGCGAGCGCGTGGTGCTGCGTCTGCTGGATCAGAGCCAGACGCGCCTGTCGCTCGACGAGGTCGGCATGACCAAGGCGATGCAGCAGGAGTTCGTGTCGCTGGTGAGCCGCAACACGGGGATGATCCTGGTGACGGGCCCGACGGGCTCGGGCAAGACGACGACGCTGTACGGCGGGCTGGGGAAGATCGACCGCTCGGCCCGCAACGTGATGACCATCGAGGACCCGGTCGAGTATCACCTTGAGGGCATCAGCCAGACGCAGGTGAACGTGAAGCGCGGCGTGACGTTCGCCGCGGGCCTTCGCGCCCTGCTGCGCCAGGACCCGGACGTGATCCTGGTGGGCGAGATCCGCGACAAGGAGACGGGACAACTCGCGGTGCAGGCCTCGCTGACGGGCCACCTCGTGCTCGCGACGCTGCACACCAACGATGCGCCGACGGCGATCGCGCGACTCATCGACATCGGGATCGAGCCGTACCTCGTCACCTCGACGCTCCTGGCGGCGATGGCCCAGCGACTCTTGCGGCGCACCTGCCAGGTCTGCAAGGGCACGGGCAAGGGGCACGCGACAGGCTTCTACTCGGGCAAGTGCGAGAAGTGCCTGGGCGCGGCGTACTACGGGCGTATCGCGGTTTACGAGATCATGAAGATGACCGACGAACTCCGCAAGCTCACGGCCCAGAACGCCGACTCGGTCAGCATCGCCGAGACGGCCCGTCGGGGCGGGATGCGAACGATGGTGGACGACGCCAACGACAAGGTGAAGTTGGGGCTGACGGACGAATCCGAGATCCAGCGCGTCCTGTATTGAGCGGTGGGAGCCGCGAATGACCGGCGCTCGCACCATCACGACGGCTTTGCTGAGCGCACTCGCCCTTGGCGCGTGCAACTCGCGGACGCCGCCGCCGACCGTTCGGACAACCCCGGCCCGGTCCCTTCCGCCGCCCCGACCCCGACGCCGATCTCGGCCGCGCCCATCGATTCTGAGTGGGGACCGGAGTCGGGCGGGCTGAGCCTGAGCCTCACGATCCCGCGGCGGTTGTCCATCGGCGACCAGTTTGGGGTCACGGTGCAATGCAAAGGGAGGCCCGAGGGCTTGCCGGCGGGGCACGACCTGATCAGCCTTTGGGACGTGCAGGAGTCGATGAGCCTGGAGTTGCGGCCTGTCGGGAGCGCGGATGCGACGCCCGTCGTGCTCCATCAGTATCGGAGCGGGATGCCGGACTTCCGAGATCCGGGCGAGTCGGCCGTGGAGGCCGCGGGCGAGAGATTTCTTGGCCAGATCGCGTTTCTCTCCGCCCCCAGTGACAACCTGCTCTCGCCGGGCGCGTACATCTGCACGCTCAGGGCGGGAGCGCCGAATCACGCGAGCGGCGAGCAGGATGGGAGCTACCTTCGCCCGGCGTCGGACAGGGCGAAGCGATGCTGGTTCGGCGAGGTCGTCTCGAATGGCGTGACCGTCGATCTGGTCCGGTCCGATCCGGAGAAGGTGACCGTCTTCGTTCCCCGAGTCCTGCGCGTCGCGAACCACACGACCTCGTTCACAGAGGCGGACGCGGACAAGATGACCCTCGAGATTCCGCGCGGGCACGTGATGAGCGTTTCCACCACCCAGGTGGTGTTTCAGACCGACGCGAGCGGGGCTCGAACCGAGCGCGTGCAGTCGTGGGGGATCGGCGGCAACTACCTGACGCCGGGCGACATCGGCGTGGGGCCGGCGCTTCCCATCGGGAGCGAAATCCGGCTGGTCGTGTTCTCGACAAACGAGCCGGCGGGACACCTGTGGATGCCGGCCTCGGGCTCGGGGTATCGCGAGCTCGTCGAGCGAAGCATTCCCATCATCGGCGAGCACGATCCGGAGCCGGCCCCGCGGAAATGAGGCGAAAAGAAAACCGGGCGCGAATTGGTCGCGCCCGGCGGTGGTTCGCTGGATGTTGGCGGCCGCTCAATACTGCGGCGTCTTGACGTCGTTGCCGCCGAAGTCGGCGCCGCTCAGGCCGCCGCGGGTGTAGAGGTACCGGACGGGGACCTGCACCCCGGCCGCACCGTTGGACGAGATCGGATCGGGCGTCGTGCCCGGCGGATTGTACAGCGTCAACGACGAAGCGGGCGCCGTGGTGCCCGCCGGCGCGGAGGGGACGTTCCAGTTGTTGGGATTGGCCAGGCCGTAGTTCGCGGTTCGGCTGGAACGGAGGGAGACCGAGTTGTCGTACATCTCGATCACGCACGAGGCAGAATCGAAACCGAAGAACGTCTGCCAGTCGAAGTTCTTGCGGCTGTGGCGGCCGTACTGCTCGTACATGAAGACCTTGGAGGCCGGAAGAGCAACCTCGTTGATCGTGCGGTTGCCGTAGTTCTGGCCGGGAACGTAGAGGCTGTTGTAGGTGGCCGAGTAGGCGCGGTAGGGGGGCTTGTTGTTGTCGAACTCGGCGACGGTGATCCAGTAGTCGGAGCGATATGGCCATCGCCAGTTGTCGCCGCCCGTGCCGTAGTTCGGCGCGTACTTGCCCTGGTTGTATCCGTCGGGGTCCAGGCCCCACTTGAGCTGGTCGCGGTCTTCCGGGCAGGCGACCGTCTGGTCGGGGATCTGCTGGCCGAGATAGTCCTGCAGCACCAGGTGCGAGTACCGCATGTACGGGAAGAACGAGCCCGGGGCGAACCACGTGACGTTCGCCGGATTGCCTCTGCCCAGCCGCTTCACGATGTCGGTCATCTGATTGCACGCGGCGTCGACGTCGCTGTTGACGGCCACCGGGATGGGGTTGCCGACCGTGCTGTAGTTGACGCCCCGCTTCCAGGAGTAGGAAAAGAGCTTGTCCTTGAAATCGGAGGCATAGGTATGCATCGCCACGCCCAGTTGCTTCTGGTTGGACTCGCACACAGATAGTCGGGCGGCCTTTCGGGCCTGCGCGAGCGCGGGGAGGAGAATGCCGACGAGCAGGGCGATGATCGCGATCACCACGAGCAGTTCGATCAGAGTGAACGCGCGCGGCCGCGGGGGGTGATTCCTCGACATGGTGTGGTCCTCTTCGTTCGGCGCATAGTCGCCACCTCAGAACTGGGCAGCAACACGGAACTATACACGAAATTCACAAGAGGTGTTTCCGGACGCGTGGCGGTTGGCGTATTTCACGCGGCCGGCGGTACGGCGTTCGTAGTCGGTTTGGGTGATTTCATTCTCAAGTGCAACTGCCACATCTGGACCGCGCCCCAGGAGAACGCCAGGGCCGCGATGATCAGGGGCGGCTTGAACGAGTGCGTGAGCGAGTAGAGGAGCACGCCGAGAAACTGGAACACCTTGCCGCGGATTCCCACGAGGGTGGAGTGGATGGCGACGTACTGGCCGACCTTGTTCGGGCTGGGCGCGAGGGAGACCGGGCCGAGGGTCCACCCGACCTGCGCGCCCGAGTGGGCGATCCCGTAGACGATGCTGGTCAGGAGCAGCTCGTGCTGGTTGATCGAGACGATCAGCCCGATGGGGTACAGCGTGAGATAGAGGAACGAGAGGCCGGTGCAGCGCACGGCGCCGATGTGGTCCATGAGCAGGCCGGCGGGCACGACCATCGCCGTGAGCGCGAGCCAATACGCCACGTGCGTGGATTCGGCGATCGACTCGTAGCTCAGGTTGAGCTTCTCGGTGACGATGATGGGCAGCAGGGCGTAGCAGATCATCCACCCGACGCCGTAGGTCATGTAGCCGGCCTCGTAGCGGGCGAAGATGGGGTCGGCCGCGAGGACCTCGCGCATGTGGCCGATGGGCTCGACGACTCGGCGCCAGCGGGAGCGCAGGTCTTCGGAGGTGTCGACCTGGCGGGCGCTCGCGTGACCGGTGGCGTGGGCGAGGCGCAGAAACGTGAACACCCCGGCGAGCTGCAGCAGGCTGGCCGCCGGATAGATGATGCGGAAGGCGTTCTCGTTGTGGTCCATCGACTTGCCGACGATGAAGCCGACGCCCGCGCCCATCACCATGGAGACGCCCCAGATGAGCGAGAAGACGCGGCCGCGGATGCGCTCGGGATAGAGCGAGCGGAGCAACTCTCCCGCCGCGGGGTGATACCCCGCACCGCCGATGCACGAGACGAGGTGCGGGATCAGCAGCATCCAGTAGTTCTGGGCGAGGGCGACGAAGGCGAGCGGAAGGCCGGCCCAGACCCAGTACCAGCGGAGATACGGCGAGAGGGGGCGGCGGCGGAACAGGTCGTTCCAGAAGATCGAGAGGGAGAAGAAGATGGTCGGCGTGGCGGTGACCAGGAGCGTTTCCCAGTAGCCGGCGTCGAAGCGCTTGCGGGCGAGGATGGGGGTGATGAAGCCGATGGCCATCCACGTGGACTGGATGAGCGTGACGGCGGCGATGTGGGTGGGGACGACCCAGCGGGCGGGCATGGCCGCGGGCGCGACGGCTATGGCGGCGGTCGCGACCTGGTCGGAGGGAGCGGCGGGAGGCGTCGGCTTGGTTGCGGTGGAGATCACGGAAGGTCAGCGCGGTCGGCGAACATATTGATAACCGTCGATAATAGACCGGGCGCATGGACGGACTGGCGAGACCTCAGTGCCCGGTTCGCCAGAAGGAACCGAGCACGGCAAGCACGAAGCCGACCGACCAGCCGACGAGGGATGCGCTGGCCCGGGTGCGGTGTTCGGGAGACAGGGCGAAGTACGCGGCGGCGGCGACGAAAAAAATGCCGCCGGGAATGTCCGACCAGAGTGTGACGAGCACGAGCGCGACGATGGCGGCGATGATCGAGCCAATCCATGGAGACACCGGGGAGCGCATGGGTTCCGCCGATTCAGAACTCCGCCTGCCCGGGTGCCCGCGGGAACGGGATCACATCCCGGATGTTCTGCATGCCGGTGATGAACTGGATGATCCGCTCGAAGCCGAGGCCGAAGCCGGCGTGCGGGACGGTGCCGTAGCGGCGCAGATCGCGGTACCACCAGTAGGCCGCCTTGTCAAGCTTCATCTCGTCGAGTCGGGCGTCGAGCTTGTCGAGGCGCTCCTCGCGCTGGCTGCCGCCGATGATCTCGCCGATGCCCGGGACGAGCACATCCATCGCGCTGACGGTCTCGCGCCCGGGCTCGCAGTGGTCGTCGAGGCGCATGTAGAACGCCTTGATGCCCTTGGGGTAGTTGGTCAGGATGACCGGCTGCTTGAAGTGCTCCTCGGTGAGGAAGCGCTCGTGCTCGGACTGCAGATCCGAGCCCCACTTGACGGGGAACTCGAACTTCCTGCCCTTCTTGATGGCGTCCTCGAGGACCTTGATCCCCTCGGTGTAGGTCACGCGGAGAAAGGGCTTCTCGATGATGTGCGCGAGGCGGTCGATCGCCGTCTTCTCGACGCGCTCGGCGAAGAACTTCATGTCGTCGGCGCGCTCGGCGAGGACGGTCCGGAACAGGTGCTTGAGCATGTCCTCGGCAAGCTGGGCGTCGGCCGCGAGGTCGGCGAAGGCGATCTCGGGCTCGATCATCCAGAACTCGCTGAGGTGTCGCGAGGTGTTGGAGTTCTCGGCGCGGAACGTGGGCCCGAAGGTGTACACGCGGCTGAGGGCGAGGCAGTAGGTCTCGACGTTGAGTTGGCCGCTGACGGTGAGGTGGGCCTCCTTGCCGAAGAAGTCCTTGGAGTGGTCCACCTGGCCGTAGGTCCACTGCGGCATGTTCGCCTTCGCGGCCAGATCCTCGCAGTGCTTGCGGGCTTCCTCGCTCTGCCCGTCCTTGGCGATCCGCGGCAGGGGGCGCATCAGGTCGAGCGTGCTGACGCGGAACATCTGGCCCGCGCCCTCGCAGTCGCTCGCGGTGATGATGGGCGTGTGCACGTAGAAGAAGCCGCGCTCGTGGAAGAAGCGGTGGACGGCCATGGCGAGGCAGTGGCGCACGCGGGCGACGGCGCCGAAGGTGTTCGTGCGCACGCGCAGGTGGGCGACCTCGCGCAGGTACTCGAAGGTGTGCTGCTTGGGCTGGATCGGGTAGTGGTCCGGATCATCCACCCAGCCGACCACGCGAACGGCGTCGGCCTTGATCTCGTTTCCGCCCTTGGGATTCTGGACGATCGCGCCGTCACACTCGATGGAGCAGCCGGTGGTGAGCCGGGCGATCTCGCTGGCGTAGTTGGGCAGGGAGCCGGGGGCGACGACCTGGATGGTGTCGAAGCACGAGCCGTCGTGCAGGGCGATGAACGAGAGGCCGCCGTCGGCCTTGGAATCGCGGCGCGTCCGGACCCAGCCCTTGACCGTCACCGCCGAACCGACCGAAGCCTTCAGGGCCTCGGAAACTCGCAACCACGACATGGCGTTTTCTCCCGGAAAAAGCAGGGCCGATGGTACGCTCCGAACTTCTGGCGAACGCTCGCCGCAAGAATACCAAACAGAATGAGAATCAACTTAGAGAGCCTGTGGTAAACTACACCATCATGACACTCCAGCGCCCCACGGTTTCTCGTGCGTTCACGCTGATCGAGCTGCTTGTCGTTATCGCGATCATCGCGCTGCTCGTCGGTATTCTGCTCCCCGCTCTCGCCAAGGCGCGCGAGGCCGCGCGCACGGTCAAGTGCATGAGCAACATGAAACAGATCGGCACGGGGCTCAACGGCTACGCGCTGGACTACAAGGGGCAGATCTGGGAGACCGGGCAGGATCCGTCGATTCCCCCTTCGATTCGATTCTGGTACGTGCAGGCGCCGAATCCGTTCGCGGCCGCGACCGTGCCCACGGGCAACAACCCGTACGGCCCGGGTCCCGCATTCAACTACCTCGGCGATGTGGACAAGATCTTCGAGTGCCCGACCAACCAGCGCAAGACGCCGACGTCCTCGACCTCGTGGGACCCCACCAACTCCTACTGGTCGTCGCCCTCGGGCCAGGCGCAGCGAGCGCTCTGGGACTCGTTCCTCTCGCAGCGCAATCTGAACTTCGACTACACGATGGTGACCGGCGCCAGCGGCGGGCGCATCGACAGCCCGATCCAGTTCTGCTGGGACAAGGCGTGCAAGACGTACACCGCCGAGCAGCCCAGGCCCACGCAGCCGTCGACGGCGAACATCAAGTACCTGCGCTCCTGTCCGGCGTTCATGGAAGAGGATGTCGAGTGGTGGAACTCTCGAAGCCCCGACGGCATGTGGTCCAACTGGGATCGCGTGACCAACCGGCACGCCAGGAAGGGTCACATGCTGTACATCACCGGCGAGGTCGAGCTGGCGGACTTCCCGCGCGGAACGCAGCCGCTGGTCGAGAACGAGACCGGCAACCTCACGGGCAACGACATCTGGTGCAAGGGCAAGGCCAATGGAGCGCACCCGCAGGGGTGGTATCAGCTCGCGCCGAGTTGGCCTGCCGGGGCGCACGGATATGGCTGGGTGAACAGTCCGCAGTAACCGTCGCGCCTACCGGCGCGGCCCCGGCGCGCTGGCGAATCCGAACACGGCGATCTCGTGGGGCTGCAGCGCCGCCACCGGCGCGAAGCCTCTGAACGCGCCCGTGTCCGGCACGCACTCGATCGAGGAAACGGGGCGCGGCTCGGCTCTCGCCCCCGGTCGAGGGCGTGTGATCTCATCAACGCCCGTGAAGCCCCCGCGGATCGGGGACGTCGGGGCGTGGAGCTCGTAGTCGCGCACCACGCGCCCCGAAAGGTTGATCAGGACCAGCCTCGCGCCCTCGCCCTTGCTGACCCGCTCGGCCTCGGCCCTGGCGGGATCCTTCTCACCAACCGCGGCGTCCGGGGCATCGCCGCGGATGAAGGCGTAGACGCCGTCGTTGGAGCAGTTCACCGGCCAGTACCCGCCGGTGCAGAGCGCGGGGGTCTGGGTGCGAAGCCGGATCAGGTCGCGGTAGACCGTGAGCAGCGATGATTCGCTCGATGATTCGGTCTTGACGTTCCGCCGGAACACATCGCCGGCGAGCGTCTCCCAGGGCTTGCCCTCCGTGAAGCCGCCGCCGGGCTCGGGCGTCCATTGCATGGGCGTGCGGAGGCGCTCGTCGGGCTTGTCGCCCGTCATGCCGAGCTCCTCGCCGTAGTAGATGAACGGCACACCGGGGCCGAGCAGCAGCATCGCGGCCGCGCTGCGCATGGCCGCCGAGTCGTCGCCAAGACTGGTCATGATGCGGCGCTGGTCGTGGTTGGAGAGGAAGCGTCCGTATTGCCCGGGCGGGTAGCATCTGAGCACGCGGGCCTGTGCTTCGATCACGGGCCTGGCCTTGCCGGTCTTCGCCGCATCGGTCATCGCGGCCGCGAGGTCGAACTCGAACGTGAGGTCGAGCTCGTCTCCCACGTAGGTCGAGGCGGTCTCGGAACTCGTCCACACCTCGCCGATGGACATGGCGCCCGGATTGTCCTTGCGGCACTCGGCGTGGAACTTCTTGAGCCACTCGTGGGTCTCGATGGTGTTCTCCTGCACCTGACCGTCCTCGATCAGGTGGCGGACGGCGTCGAGGCGGTAGCCGTCGGCGCCGACGCCGTGCGACTTGTCGATCCAGAAGTCCACCACCCGGAGCATCTCCTGGCTCACGGCGGGCGTGCGATAGTTCAGGTCGGGCATCTTCGCGCTGAACAGGCCGTAGTACCAGCGGGCGACGCCCCCCTCGGCCTCCGTGCGATGCCAGACTCGCTGGCCCCACGGGCCGCGCCACCCGGGATCGGTGTCGGACCAGATGAACCAGTCGTGCTTCGGGTTCGAGAGATTGACGGCCCCGTCGAACCACGGGTTCTGGTCCGAACAGTGGTTGAGCACGAGGTCGAGGATGACGTGGATGCCGCGCTTGTGGCACTCGGCGATGAGCCGCTTCAGGTCGTCCATCGTGCCGTACGGTGGGTTGACGCCGAAGTAGTCGGTGATGTCGTATCCGTGATAGGAGGGCGACGGGTTGATCGGCATGAGCCACAGGCCCGTGACGCCGAGGTCGGTGGTGGTCTTCGGGTCGCCGTCGTTGAGATAGTCGAGCTTCTCGATGAGCCCCGGGATGTCGCCGATGCCGTCGCCGGCGAGCGGTCCGCTCGCGGAGTCCTTGAACGACCGGACGAAGACCTCGTAGAAGACGGCGTCGTTCCACCATCCGGCGCGCCCGGGGCCGATCACGTTGCCGGCCGCGTCGCGCTCACGTTGCGGCGCGAACCCGCCGGGCTGCGAAGGCACAAGCGTCGGCGAGGCGGTCGCCTGTCCCGACGAAACGCGGACGGGAAGCAGGGACGTCAGGGCCACGGCCATCGAAGACGCAAGCACGATCGCGCGGGTGCTCATGCATCAGCGTAGCACCGGGCGCACATCGCTCGCGCATCGTGGCTCCGGCTAGCGCGGGTTGTTCGCCCACCCGTACGGCCGGCCGTTGGGGGGCGGGCCCCAGTTGGCGCGGTTGTCCACCTGGTCGGGCTCGAGGCGGACCCAGTTGCTCCCGTTCGCGAAGACGTAGAGATCGTTGCAGTCCAGGTCGCGCGGATCGCGAGGCTGCCCCTCGGTGCGGCTGGTGGGCTGGTGCCACGCGCCGGCGTGGCCCTCGAAATACGCGACGTTGCCGGAGTTGGCGTGTCGGCGGGTGATCTGGTCGCCGTTGCCCCAGAGCCCATCGACGTTTCCGCCGTCGTTGGACGCGGAGTTGTTGAAGGTGTTGTCCTCTTCCACGTAGATCGGGATGCCGGTCATGACCTGGAGCTGCTGCACCTGCTGGATGCCCGCGAGGAAGTAGGGGGGCTTCTGCCCGGCGGCGACGAGCTCGGGGTGCTTGAGATAGGCGACCTTGATCGTCGAGCTGAGCTTCACGCCCTGGAACCGGCCGCACATCGTGTAGTCGAAGTTCACGCCGATGGGGGCGATGCCGTACTGAAGCGCATCCTGGTCGAGCGGGGTGTTCGCGACCGAGGCGGTCTTGCTGTGGCGCTTGTTCTTGGGACACTCGGCGATCTTGCCCGCGTTGTTGACATACTCGTAGAAAAGACCGGCCCCGTAGTAGTTCCCCGGCGTAAGCCCCGTCCCGCCCGGGACGGCGTTGATCGTGTACGGCGCCTTGCACCAGTCGAAGGCGGGCCAGAGCTGGTCCTTCCAATCGGCGGCGTAGACGTTCGCGGCCTTGGCGAACTGCCCGAGGTTGGACTGGCAGACCGTGTCCCACCCGGCCTCGCGCGCCTTGCCGAGCGCGGGCAGCAGAATCCCGATGAGCAGCGCGATGATCGCGACCACGACCAGCAGTTCGATGAGCGTGAAACCCGCGGTGCGTCGGTCGTTCCCGTTCAGTTTCGTCAGAATGTTCGCAGCCATGAACACCCTCCATTTCACCGAGAACCGGCGCCGGATGCGGGCGGACGCTGATAAAGACTACTCGATAGGGAGCGCCCGCGGGGTCAATTCGGGTTCATTTGCCGTGCCGCGCTTGCGCGCCAAGGACCGGTTGCTGGCCGTTGAGGACCGGCGATGAACGGGCACTCATGAAACGGCGGATCCAGGGAGTCCGACGGTCGGATAATCGGTTTGCGGGTCGATGCCGTCCCCACGACTTGCAGAGCGTGCGGACCGATGCGACGCTCATCGCCGAGCGTAGTGGGGGGCCGGCGAGAAGACCGTGCTCGGGCGAACGGTTTGTTCGTACAATCCGTCCATGGCCCACTGGACCGACGAGCACCCGCAGATCAAAAAGACCTACTGCGCACCCAAGCGGTTCTTCCGCCTCCTCGGGTTGTGCGATATCGAGCGGATCGCCGACTGCATCGAGGCGGGGGCGGATGTGAACTGCCGGTTCAAGAAGCAGCGGCCGGCGCTCGTTCAGGCGGTGCGTGGGTTGACGGTGGAGGCGCCGGTGGTGCAACTGCTGATCGATCGCGGTGCGGACCCGAACATCCTCGACACGCTCGGCAAGACGGCCCTGTACCACGCCCGCCGGCGGCTCTCGAAGTGGGACGGAAAGCCCTATCGGAAGCCGCGGCGATCGAGGTCGCTCACGGCCGGCGGTGAGTTGAATCTGCCCGCGTGGGAATGGCGCGAGATCGAGAAGATGGAGGCGAGGAATCCGGAGTTTGCCGAGGACTACCTGAAGGAGCGGCGGAAAGTCGCCGAGCGGGTCTTCGATACGCGCGGCAACCTCGAGAAGATCGTGCGGATCCTCGAACCGATCACGAAGCGATAGGCTGGGCGCCGCACTCCGGGCAGGGGGCGTCCGGCGGCAGGCCGGCGCGGTCGTAGCCGCACTTGGGGCATTCTCCAGGCTTGAGCGCCGGAACGCTGCCGACGGACTTGGGCATCCGTCTCCACACGATCGCGGCCGGGACGATCGAGAGCGCCGTGAGGACCGCTCCCGATAGGAAGGGAGCGCCGGCTCCGGGGAACTTGTTGATGTTCGCCTCGGTTGTGAAGGCCCCGAATACGGAGGAGGCGATGATCGGCCCGATGATGCCGGCGATGCTCGCCAGGCTCGCCAGCGCGCCCTGCAGCAGGCCCTGCTCGTTGGGCGCGACGGCCTTGGACATGATCCCCTGGGCGGCCGGCTGGGCGACGCCCCCGATGGAGGCGATCGCCACGATGGTGTAGATCATCCAGCCGTGCGTCGCCGTGCCGTAGCCCGTGAACGCGAACACGGCGATGATCAACCCCGCGATCAGGCAGAGCCGCTCGCCCAGCGCGGGGATGATCCGCCGGGCCAGCCCGCCCTGCACGATGGCCGCCGCGAGCCCGACGATGAACAGCGACCAGCCGACCTCACGCGTCGTCCACTGGAATCGTGCGGTCATCGAGAGCACCCACGTGACGTGCAGGCCGAGCTGGGCGAGATTCGCCAGGAACAGGGACGCGGCGAGCGCCTCCACCACCGGATGGTGGCGCAGCCACTTCAGGGCGCCGATCGGGTTGGACTTGGACCACGAGAACGCCCGACGGCGATCGGCCGGGAGCGACTCGGGGAAGATCAGCAGGCCGTAGAACCAGTTGGCGAGCGTGAGAATGCCCGCCCCGATGTACGGATAGATGATGTTGCCGTGCCCGATGAGGGGGATCAGGTGCTTTTCGTCGCCGAGCTCGCCGCCGAGCAGGGGCCCGATCACGAACCCGAGCCCGAAGGCGGCGCCGATGACGCCGAAGCCCGCGGCGCGCTTTTCCGGCGTCGTGATGTCGGCGATGTACGCGCCGCAGATCGGCACCGTCGCGCCGGAGATGCCGTTGATCGCGCGCGTGACGAACAGCACGCCCAGCGCCAGGTGCGTGCTGGTCGATGCGAGCGACGGTGCGCAGGCGCCGACGAAGTAGTCGATCGCCGACCCCGCCAGCGCGATGAGCAGCACGGTCCGCCGGCCGTAGCGGTCCGAGAGCGACCCGAGCATCGGCGCGAACAGGAACTGCATCAGCGCGTACGTCGCGGCCAGCAGGCCGACGGCGAACGAGGCCTGGTGCTCCCAGACTTTTTCATCCACGCCGGCGGTGTTCAGACCCTCGACCGTCGCCACCAGGCGCGGCGAGACCGGGATCAGCAGGCCGAACCCGAGCACATCCAGCAGCAGCGTGAAGAAGACGAAGATGAGCGCGGGCTTGCGCTGGTGCATGGGGCGAGCATAGCCGACCTGTCCGCGGCCCTGTCGAGGGGCCGGGCGCTACTTGCCCATCTGCTCGATGAACCGGTTGGCCTCGGCGATGGAGCTCTCCATGTCGCGGATCAGGTTGGCGACGTCCGTCTGGATCTGCTGGGCCGTGCCCGAGAGGCTGGCGATCGCCGCCGCGTTGAGGTTGTGCTT
>DASZWV010000414.1:0-2933 GCA_035546115.1 Phycisphaerales bacterium | reverse complement strand
GGCGCGGCACAATGCATCCGATGAGGAGCTTGTAGCGGTCGGGTTGGGCGAGCTTGAGCGGGTCGAGTTCCATGGCGGAGTGTACCGGTACACTATCCGGCGTGGTCTGATTGCTTTATCCGAGCCCGGCCAGCGAGCCATCGATGCATCTCGCAGATCTGGAGAATCTTCGTTCGAGCGGAATCGAGATCGTCGATCCCTTTCTTGATCGAGAACAGACCGCGGAACTTGTTCGGCTGGTTGATCCACTGATCCCGAGCTGCACAAAGCGCTCGCCGGGCATCCGGCGGGTTCTGCTTCGCGAGCCGCGCATCTGCGAGTTGCTTCGCGACTCTCCGCTCCCCGAGTTGATCGAAGCGATCGGCGGAAGCAACTGCCGCGTCGTGAGGGCGTTGCTGTTCGACAAATCCGAAGAGTCCAACTGGATGGTGCCGTGGCATCAGGATGCGACGATTGCGCTTGCCGAGCGCGTGGAGACTCGCGGATACACCCTCTGGGCGATCAAAGACGGCGAACATCATTGCCGGCCGCCGCTGGATGTGCTCGAATCTCTCTTCACGGTCCGGATCCACATCGATGCGTGTGGGGCCACTTCGGGCCCTCTTCGGGTCGTGTCGGAATCGCACCGGTTGGGTCTGCTTGATGATGGGCAACTCGCACGGATCGTCGAGCGCGGGAACATCATCGTCGCGACGGTCGGTGCGGGTGGCGCCGTGTTGACGACGCCTCTGAGCGTCCACAGCTCGGAGCGTTCGAGCGATCCAGCGCGCCGGCGGCGAGTCCTGCATCTAGACTGCACGGCGTTCCAACTTCCGGGAGGCCTGCGCTGGGCCGAGAGCTGGCATCCCCGCGCCGCAGTCACTCCAAGCGCTCCACTTTCATCGAGAACAAGCACCGCGCCTTGAACGACGCCACCTTTCCCGGCTCAACCGTCATTCGCGCGATCTCCGGATAGTCCATCCGCGAGTCGTTCGCCTGAACCGTGTACTCGCCCGGAAGCAGCGCATCGGTGGTGAACTCGCCGCGCGGGCCGGTTTTCGCATAGGCGGTGCGCTTCTTGTCGGTGCTCATGATGCGGACGTCGAAGTCGCGGAGCGTCCAATCACCCGCCCCGAAGGTGAGCGTGCCGTGGATGGTGCCGCCGCGGATGAGCGTGAAGTTGTGCTCCGCGTCGTGTCCGATGGGAACCTCGACGTCCCACCAGGTCTTGCCGTCGGCGCTGGCGTACCTGGCATCAAAGATCTGCATGCCGGGGGCCAGCACGCCCTGGCGGCCGCCGCCTGTCTGGAGCGGGTCGAATCGGTAGCGGCCGTCTTCATCGGAGGTTGTGCTCTGGCCCTGCCAGCGCGTGGCGATGCCGTTGTACAACTGCACCCGCACACCGGAGATCGGGTGTCCGGCCTCGTCGGTGATTCTTCCATGGAGGATGGTCGCATCGCCCTTCGGGGGCTCGGCCGGAAAGGCTCCGCAAGTGAGCGATGCGAGAGTCAGAAGCGCGAAAGCAATCAGCGTGATCCGGATCATGGTGAACCTCCCGTGCAGACACCCGATGGCCGGCGGAGATGAGGCGTCTCCGCCAGTATGATGGAATCATGCCCAAGCCGCGCGGAGACAATCCCCAGCCTACGACCGATCTCACCTGGCCCGCCCTGCTTGCGCACTGGACGGCCTTTGCCCAGTCGTCGCTCGCCCTGCCCAGAAACGCCGAGGGGGAGCGATGGCGCAGCGCCGTGCCGTCGATCATCAACTTGCAGGCCGTGACCTTTGCGCTCGGCGACCTCGAGCGACTCGGCACATCGGACGAGCGCGCGCTGGCGCTGGACAAGTCGGACATCATCGTCCGTTCGAGCACGGGCCAGTTGCACGCGATCTGGCGTCCCGACCCGCTTCCCGAAGAACTCGTGGCGCTCATCCATGATGCGGGGATCGCCCTGGATGTGGCCCGCGGCGGCGGTGTCGAGTGGCGGGTGACGGTCGAGCGGCTCGTAGTTGGCCATCCGGCCGAACTGGTTGAACGGCTGCTGGATCTGGGCTTCGATGGCGACCTGTACGTGCCCACCCCCGGCGTGACGCTGTTCCAGAACTCGCCCGCGGCGTTCGCCAGGCGGGCCGATGGCTCTCGCCCGGATGAGCACGTTCTGCGGGCGATCAAGGAGTTTCTCGTCGATGTCACTCGGCCGGAGGCCGCGCACGGATTCCGGCAGGTGTTCAGGCAGTTCGATTTCGCCGCGGGAAGGGCGGTTCGCGACTTTGTCGCCCATCTCGGCGAGGGAGAGGCCGCTCCGCCGGGTCAACCCCTGCTGGTCCCCGCGATCAGGGGTGGGCGCGAGATGGGCGTCACGCTTCCCCAAAGGAAAACGGCGGACGTTCCTACGATCCCCCTTGTGTTTCGGGACGTTCCGGCCGATGCACAGGCGCCATGAGTCTCACTCCATCGCGTGAATCCGTACGTTCAGCGCTGCGATGCCTCGCGTTTGTCGCCTGCGCCAGTTTCTTATCGCTCTCGGGATGCGCCACGCGCGAATCGGCGGATCCTGCGCGGGAGTCGGGCGCGAAGGCCGAGCCCGCGAGCACGTTCACCTGGCCGGAGCGCGACGTCGAGACCCTCGATCATCACATCGCGATGAAGCCGGGCAAGCACCGGCTGTACGTGGCGGGTCTCGACGACCTGCGGGGAAAGGTTCGGCCGTTCATCTGGTCCGGCGAGGTCGAGGTGCTCTGCCGCCGGCCCGAGGGGCTCGGCGTGCTCTGCGAGGTGCGCCGGCTCGACCAGCAGCGGGAGTGGTACGACCCGCGCGTGTTCATGTTCTACTCGTCGCAGACCCCCGTCATGCGGGCCGATCCCACGCTCGCGAACCGCCCCACGGGGCTCGGCGCTCTCGACGGCACGCCCATGGCCGGCGTGATCGATCGCTTGCGCCCCGACGCCCGCG
>DASZWV010000413.1:0-2132 GCA_035546115.1 Phycisphaerales bacterium | reverse complement strand
CGACCGGTTCCGCGACCGCATGATCTCGCCCAGCTCATCCGCGGGAATAGCCGAGTCCGGGATGATCTCGGCATCAAAGCGTCCTTCTTGAAGAGCGGCGTCCGCCTCGAGCATCGTGCGGATCGGCTGGTACACGTGCTTGGGAAGCACGAGCATCTCCAGGGCGACCGCCACCAGCGCGTACACCGCCAGAAGCGCGATCGTCACCAACAGATAGAGCCGGATCACCGCGTCGCGAGCGCCCTGCAAAACAACCGACACGGCCACGAACTCGCCCGTCGCCTTGTCGAAGCCGACCACCACCGGCGCGGGCCCACGCCCCAGGTTCTTCAGCCCATTGATGATGCCGCCGCCGCTCTCGCTCGGCAGCACCTCGGTCGCCCCGGTCTCGGTGAGCCGCGCCGCCGTCGCGCCGTCGATGCCGAGCGCGAACGCCGATCCTCGCCGCACCGTGAGGCCAGCGCCGCCCGGCCTTTCGACATCGAGCGGCGTTCCACCCTGCCCCAGCAGGCCGGCAAGAACCACCCCGGCCTCGTGCGATTCCGCCTGCTTGACGACTTCCGATATCGCCGGAAGCAGCGCGACCACCAGGATGCCGGCGAGCGCAAGCGAGAAGCACGTGTGCAGCACGATGAGCTTGATGCGAATCCGCAGCCCGGCCAGAAGGCCGGGGCGGGCGTCGCGCCGCGTTGACACCAGGAACGCCATAGGGTTCGGTATTGTTGCAGCTACCATGCTCCCGCGTGTCGAAAACTCCAGCCAAATCTGCGTCCCGCCGCGAACAGACTCCCCGAGAAGCCCCCCTGGGAGACCACCCGAGGCACGTCGCCTGCCGCGTGCTGGCACGCCAGGCCCGTTTGTTCCCTGAGTTCGACCTCGACGCCCTGTCACGCATCCTTGAGGCCGAGGGCGCGGCCATGTCCGATCTCGACCGGGCCTTCGCCCATGCGATCGTCGACGCCGCCACGCGGAACTGGCTCGCCCTGCGTTTCATCATCGCCCGGTGCACCACCCAGCCCTTCGACGACCTCGAGCCTCGACTCCGTGGTCTCCTCGTCGCCGCGTCGGCGCAGATCATTCTGCTCGATCGCGTGCCCGTTCACGCGGCCATCAACCATGCCGCCGAGTGGGCCAAGAAGGTCATCCGTCCCGGCGCGGCCGGACTCGCCAATGCCGTCCTGCGGAAGGTCGCCGCATTCCGGCCATCCGACACCGATCGCCGACGTGATCGCTATGCCGCCGGCCGCGATGAGCTTCCCGCGGCCGATGGCTCCGCCATCGTCCTGTCTCAGCCTGTCCTGCCCGAGGATGATCTCGAGCGGCTCTCGATCGCCACGAGCCATCCCCGGCCCCTTCTGGACCAGTGGCTGAAGAAGCGGCAACTCGCGGACGTTCGTCGCCTCGCACTGCACGGCATGGTCGATCCGCCGACCATCCTGAACGCCTCGCACGCTCGCTCTGGGCTTCCCCCGGCCAGTTCTCTCTCGCCGCACGAAGCGCCGGGGCACTTCGTGCTCGCCCGGCGGGAGCACGGCCTTTCCGCGCTCCTGCTCGAGCATCGCGACATCTGGGTGCAGGATCCCGCCTCATCGCTCGCCATCGAACGCATCGCCGACCTCAGGCCTCGCATCATCCTCGATCTGTGCGCCGGCCAGGGCACCAAGACCCGCCAACTCGCGGCCACATTCCCGGAAGCCCAAATCGCCGCGACCGACGTTGACCAGCATCGATTCCAATCCCTCGGCGCGACTTTCCAGGGCTCCTCCCAGGTTTCCGTGCTCACCCGCAAGCAGATCACTGAGACCTATCACGGCAAAGCCGACCTGGTTCTCCTCGATGTTCCCTGCTCGAACACGGGGGTTCTCGCTCGCCGCCCCGAGGCGAAGTACCGCTTCAGCGCCGAGTCGCTCAAGGGCCTCGTCGGCATTCAGAAACAGATCATCGCGGATTCCATCCTGCTCCTGCGCAACACGCCCCGAGGCAGGATCCTGTACTCAACCTGCTCGCTGGAGCCCGAAGAGAACCACGATCAGGCCGCGTGGACCGACCACTGGCACCGCCTCGGCATTTCTCGCGAGCACATGACTCTTCCCCAGGGCCAGCCGGGCGAATCGCCTGTCGCATATCACGAT
>DASZWV010000412.1:0-1584 GCA_035546115.1 Phycisphaerales bacterium | reverse complement strand
CGCGATGCGTTTGTCGACTTGCAGAGCATCCCCAACGTGGGGAACGCCGCGGCGGAGGATCTTGTCCGCCTCGGCGTCCGCGGCGTGAAGGACCTTGCGCGGCGCGATCCCTTGGCGATGTACGACGGGCTGTGCAGACTCGACGGGGCGCGGCACGACCCGTGCGTGATCGACGTGTTCATGAGCGCGGTGGAGTTTGCCAGGCGCGGGAAGCGCAGGCCGTGGTGGGCGTACACGGCCAGGCGGAAGGCGATGCTGGCCAGGTTCAGTCGTTGACGACGATGACGTGGGCCGCGGCCCGGTAGGCGCCGGCCCGTGCGTGGAAGGTGGGCTCGGCCACGTTGTGGAAGAAGGTGCGAGTCTCCTCGACACCCCAGCCTCGCTGACCGGTGCGGGCGAGGTTCTCCCAGCGGGCGAGGCGCACCTGGGCCGACGCTTCGACGAAGACCATCACATCCAGGGCGCCGGCGTGGGTTTCGTGCAGCGCGTGCAGGCCCTCGACAACGACGAGGTCTTTCGGCTCGATGGTGGCCTGGCCGACCCTCGAGTGCGTGTGGAATGACCACTGCGGGATGGGCGTGGCCCGTCCGTCGCGGAGCGATCGCAGGTCGGCGAGAAGGCGGAGGAGGTCGGATCGCTCGGGCAGGTCGCGTTCGTGCACGGGCGTGGCGTCGTAGTCGGGGAGATAGTGGTCGGTGCTGATGATGCAGGGCGACAGGCGTGCGGCGAGCGTGCTCTTGCCCGCGCCGACGGGGCCGGTGATGCCGACGATGAACGGGCGTGCCCGCCCGACTCCCGGCGGCGCCGGCGGCCGCATGGCGCGGATCGCCTCGGCGGCGTGCGGCATTGTGACGACGCGATTCATGCGGTGGAGGGTAGTGGCGGGCCGGGCGATTCGGACCTTGGGGGCCCGTTATTGGCCTCCCGGCGGGGCCTTGCGGCGACGCCGGGGCTTCGATGTTGGCACCGTGGTCGCGATGGCGCATGATCTATGGCATGGGCACTCCTCGAAAGCACACCACCGGTTGCGCCGCAGGTGCGCGCCGTGGTACGGCGATCATCGCGGCGGGCGCGGTCATGGCCTGCGCCGGGTTGGCGCACGCGCAGAACGGGTTCATCAACTGGGAGACCGCGCACGTCACTCCGCTCGCGCTCACGCCGAGCGGCAGCACGCTTCTGGCGGTGAACACCGCGGATGCCCGGCTGGAGGTCTTCGACATCTCGGGCGCCTCGGCGGCGTCGCCGCGCTGGCGTCGGTCGATCTCGGTCGGCCTGGATCCGGTGAGCGTGCGCGTGCGATCGGAGACGGAGGCGTGGGTGGCCAACTCGATTTCCGACACGGTCTCGATCGTCGATCTACCGACGGGGCACATCACGCGGACGCTGTTTCCCGGGGATGAGCCGGCGGACATCGGGTTCGCCGGGGGGCGGGCGTTCGTCTCGGTCGGCGGGCTGAACCAGGTGCGCGTGTACGACCTGAACAACCTCGGGGCGGCGCCGACGATTCTTCCGATCGTCGGGTCCGACCCGCGGGCGATCGCCGTGAGCCCCGACGGCTCGAAGGTGTACGTGGCCATCTTCGGA
>DASZWV010000411.1:0-3060 GCA_035546115.1 Phycisphaerales bacterium | reverse complement strand
CCACCTGCGGGGCGAACTCGTGCCCAACCCCGCCCCCACCACCGACCGGCGCCTGCTGCACGCGCGATGCCGCGGGCGCGACCTCTTGCGCCGTGAGCACGCTCGCTGATTGTGCGGCGGCCCAGGGCCTGTGGCGTGGCCCGAACACCACCTGCGGGGCGAACTCGTGCCCAACCCCGCCCCCACCACCGACCGGCGCCTGCTGCACGCGCGACGCCGCGGGCGCGGCCTCTTGCGCCGTGAGCACGCTCGCCGATTGCGCGGCGGCCCAGGGCCTGTGGCGTGGCCCGACCACCACCTGCGGGGCGAACTCGTGCCCGACGCCTCCGCCGCCCCCGACGGGCGCGTGCTGCGTGACCGATGCGAACGGCGCGAGCACCTGCTCGGTGACCTCGCGTGACGACTGCGCCACGGCGCAGGGCCACTGGTTCGGCCCGAACAGCGCGTGCACGAGCGACGGCGGATGCCCGACCCCGCCGGCCCGCGGCGCGTGCTGCATCACCGATCATCGTCAGAACCACACGCTCTGCGGCGTGGGGACCGCGGAGCAGTGCGCTGCGGCCCACGGAACGTACCAGGGCGACGGCGTGGCATGCTCGCCGACGGCGTGCCCGCGGCCGATCATCGGCGCGTGCTGCGTGGCCGCGACGGCCACGGCGGGTGCGCACTGCTCCATCACGGCGGAAGCCGCCTGCACGGCGGGTGTGTGGGGCGGCGCGAACTCGACCTGCCGGAGCGTGGACTGTCCGGCGGCGTGCGCCTGCGACTGGGACCACAGCGGGCGCGTCGACGGCGCCGACTTCTTCGCGTTCTTCAACGATTGGCACGCCGGAAACGCCGACTTCAACAACGACGGCGTGACCGATCAGCAGGACCTGATCGACTTCGCGGCGTGCGTGCGGAATCCGCCGGCGGATTGCACCGGCGGGAGCGGCGGCGGCGGGTTGCACATCGCCCCCGTCTCGAGCACGACCACGCCGGTTCACGCCGCGACCGGCGCGAACCCCGGCTGATCTGGCTCGACTCTCCCTGAGTTCGAAAAAAAGCCGGAGAGCATTCTGGTGCTCTCCGGCTTGTGTTTTTGGGAGGCCGCGGGCGATCTCGGGACGTCTCGGTCGGAGACGAAGGGCGTCTCAGGCCTCGAGCTCGCGAAGGCTCAGGCCGTACTCGGTGAGCTTGTCCTTGACCTCCTGGAGCGAGGTCGCGCCGAAGTTCTTGACGCCCATGAGCTCGGCCTCGGTGTGGGCCACCAGGTCGCCGAGGCTCTGGATGTTGAGCAGCTGCAGCGCCTTGCGGGCACGCACGGAGAGGCTGAGGTCGCTGACGGGCTTGGCGAGCGCGGCCTCGTTGCCCGAGCCCTTGAGCTGGTCGAGCAGTCGGCGGCGGGCGGCGCGGTGGGCGTCCTCGACGCCCTGGCCCAGGCGCAGGCCCTTGCTCGCGAGCATCTGCTTGATCTCGACGAGCGAGGAGTCGCCGAAGTTCTTGTACGCGAGCAGCTCGGCCTCGGTGGTGCGGAGCAGGTCGCCGAGCGTGCGGATGTTCATCTTCTTCAGGCAGGTGCGGGCCCGCACGGAGAGCTCGAAGTCGGTGACGGGGACATCCAGCAGGGCGTTGCGCTTGAGGCGGTCCTTGTCGCCCTCGTCGTCCACGTGCATGTCCTTGGACGCGGTGATGTCCTTCATGTAGAGCTTGGCCCGGGGATGGTTCGGGTTGGTCTCGAGGATCTGCTTGAGGGTGCGCTCGGCGCGGTGGTAGTCGCCGCGGTCTTCGAGGAGGACGGCGAGGTTGATCAGCGCGTTGATGGGCGCGGGCGGGTTCTCGCAGGCGCGCTCGTACATGGCGATGGCCTCATCCTCCTCGCCGACCAGGTCGAGGAGGTAGCCGAGGCGGAAGAAGATCTGCGAGTTGTTGGGGTCGGCGACGGCGGCGCGGCGGTATTCCGCGACGGCGCCGGCCTTGTCGCCGGACGCCAGGGCCTCATCGCCGCGCTTGGCGTGCTCGGCGGCCTGCTTTGCGTTGCGCTGCGCCTCGCCGGCGCCGATGACCATGTCCAGAGCGCTGCTGCTGCTCATTGCTCGGGTTCTCCCGTGGGTTTTCGAGTGAGATGTGCGGGGGGAAGGGTAGGCGCAGCAGGCCGCGATTGCCCGCGGGGTGGAGATGATCCAAACGGAGTCCTGATCGGTCTTGGTGGCTTAGTTAGCAGCCGGCGAACCAGGCGTTGAGATAGTCGAAGATATCCTGCACGGTGATGCCGTCCGTGGCATTGAAATCGGCTCGCGGGTCGTTCGCGAACCAGGCGTTGAGGAAGTCGAAGATGTCTTGCACCTCCAGCGTCCCCGAGCAGTCGAAATCGGTTGCGCAGAGCGCGAGTGAGCCGTACCGCGCGGCGCGCGCCGAGGCCACGCCCCCCGCGCTGGTAAACGCGCCCCCCGCGATCAGTTCACCACTGGTTCGTGTGGTGAGGGTGTAGACCGCACCGTTCATGCCCGAGCCAAGGGGCGACCATGCGGTCCCGTCCCAGCGGGCGATGTCGGTCGCGGCGATGCTGCCCGAGCCGCTGAACGCCCCGCCCGCGACCACATCCCCATTGGGGAGTGTGGCCAATGCATCCACTTCGCCGTTCAGACCCAGCCCCATGGTCACCCACTCTGTCCCGTTCCAGCGAGCGATGTTGTTCGCAAAGAAGGCGCCCGCGAAGACGAAGTAACCCCCGGCAACGATGTCGCCGCTGGACGTCGTGGCCAAGGCCAGCACCGGGCCATTAATTCCGTATCCCAGGTTCGACCACGCGGTCCCGTTCCAGCGCGAGACGAAGCCAGCCGATCCTGCGCTTCCGCCCGTGATCAGATCGCCGCTTGGCGTCGTGGCAAGGGCCAGCACGATGTGGGTGCTCACCACCGAGCTGAGGGCCGACCATGCGGTCCCATTCCAGCGGGCGACGTCGTAGGCGGTCGCTGCGCCCGCTCTGGTGAAGTTTCCCCCGGCGATCAGATCGCCGCTGGGCAGCGTGATCAGGGCGAGCACGGGGCCGTTCATGCCCGAGCCCATCGGCGACCACTC
>DASZWV010000410.1:0-9803 GCA_035546115.1 Phycisphaerales bacterium | reverse complement strand
GCCGGCGGGGAGATCGGTGCGTCGGGTGCGGGTATGACGTGCGATCGCTGCCGGCGGGGGCGCCGTGTCCGGAGTGCGGCCGGGCGCGGTGATCGCGCGGTGCGGTTGTGGAGCGCTTGCGGTCGCTGATCGGGCGGCGCGCGCGTCATCGGTGCGCGCGAGTGCGGATGTGCGCCTGGACGCGGCGATGCGGTGGAATGAAGAGGTGTTCGCGTCTGGCGTGGCGGCCCGGGGGGATGCGTCAGGGCGGGTGTTCGGCCAACTGCAGGTCGCTTGCTGGAAGCGCGGCGGTTTGGGCTTCGGCGGATTGCAGTTCGGCGACGAAGCGATGGAAGGCGGGCTCGAGGGCCGGGCGTGATTGGAGGAGGTTGAAGAGGAAGTCTTCGAGCTGGGCTTCGGGGCTGGTGGCCGAGGTGGCGCTGGGCGACGAGGCCGGGAGCGTTTCGGCCCGATGCTGCTCGATCGCAGCGGTGTTGGCGCTGGTCGGGGCTGGGGCGCTTGGTGATTTGGCGGGGGCGATGATGTCGGGCGCGGGCTCGTTGGGTGCCACGAGCGGGGCGGAGGGCTGGATCGGGGCGGCGGCGAGGGCCGCGATCGCGATCGATGGGTCGAAGGGGATGGGTCGCTCGCGCGCGGGGGCTGGTGGGGGCGCCTGATCGCGATGCGCCGGCGCGGGGTGCGGGAGGGGTTGGACTTCACCCGGATGCCCGACGGGGCGCGTGGTCGTGAGCCGGAGGAGGAGCGCGCAGCACTTGCGGGCGCACTCATCGGCTCGCCAGGAGAGGAGCGCGGAACGCGGATCGGGGTTGGCGTGGGGAGCCGCGGCGGCTTGATCGCGTGCGGCGGCGACGGGCGGGCGCGATGTGAACTCGGTGAGAATGCGGGTGAGGGCGGCGATGACGGTGGCGAGGCCGCCGGAGGCGAGGATGCGGGTGCGCCAGGCGACGATGCTGTCGGTCCGGACGAGGCGGTCGGCGATGTCCGGGCTCGACATCCAGGCGCAGAGGGCTTCGGTGGTGGTGCCGTGGCGGCGGGCGAGGTCGGTGAGGGAGGCGCCGGGATCGCGGAGGTCATCGAGGAGGCGGTCGATGAGCGCGGGGTTGGCGGGCTGGAAGAGGATGGAGGGGGCCCCCGGGAGCATGAGGGGAAGGTATCACGGGTTTGGGTTTTGTCAAGATAGTTGGATGGTTTTTGATTGGTATTGTCTCCGGGGCCGTCGCAGAGGAGGTTGCAGGCTCGGTAGGTCGGGACCGCCTCGGCTGGTGGGGTCATACGGCGAAACTTCTCTCGCGCCGAGGGACACTCGCCGGCCGGTGGCCATTGAGACCCCATGAGTCTCCGTCGCACGCTTGTGTCCGCCATCGTGCTCGGCGTCGGGACGACGCTCGGGGTGTGCTGGATCGCGCCGGGTGCTCTCCGCGGTCTGCTCCCGTACGCCTGGTATTCCGACGAGTGCCTCGTCGAGCGTGTCCCGCACACCGTGGGGTGGTCGCACTCGCCGACGCAAGACTACGTGACGGCCGAGACCCCGCAATCGCTCGGCGCTCTTGCCCCGCACCGAGCGCTTCCTTCCTGGTTCACACCGCCCGCATCCTTCGCAACTCACAAGCGCGAGGACACGCTCGCCACCGGCTTTCCATGGCGCGCCGCGCTCTGCCGCGCCGAGATGGCTTTGGACCCCGCCCGGGGCGGGTACAGAACCCTCGCGGTGCGGGGCGGGATCGAGACCTCGTCCAAGTCCGGCGGCTTCGGGCTGATTCCCCTTACACCACTGTGGCCCGGCCTGATCGCCGACCTCGCCGCGTGGTCCCTCGCCTGGGGCGTGATCCTCACGGCCTCCAGCCGCGCGCGGCGCTGGCTTGGGACTCGCCATCCCGAGCGCTGCCGCAACTGCCGGTACGACCTCTCGGGCATCGATCCGTCCCGCCCGTGCCCCGAGTGCGGCGCGACGCCGCGACCGGCTCACACGTACCGATAGCTGATCGGCGAATCCACGTCCGGGTGCAGGCTCGCGTGGACGGGGCAGGTGTGGCCGACCTTCTCGAGCTTCTCGCGCCACTCGGCGGGGACGCTCGCGGGGAGCGTGACGGCGACCGGGAGGCGTCCGATGCGCCGGGGCGGGGGCGCGGGCGGGGTGATCATGTGCTTTTCGACGCCGGCGGTTGCGCCGTCGATGTTCAGGCCGTGGCGCTCGGCGTACATGGCGATGGTGGTGAGGATGCAGGAGGCGAGCGCGCCGGCGACCATGTCGGTGGGGCTGAAGGCCGAGGCCTCGCCGCCGATGTCTTTGGGCGCATCGGTGCGGAGCGTGGGCCCCTCCTGGTGCTTGAGATCGCACTTCTTGTTGCCGGCGTAGCGGACCTGGATGGTGACCATGGTTGAGGATACACCGGCGCGGGGCGGGCCCGCGCCACTAGGATCGCCCATCGGATGAGCGACAGGACCCTCACGCCCCGACGGCGCCGATCGCGGCGACTGAGCGCGCTGCTGATCGGCTGCGTCGCGATCGGCGGGCTGGCGCAGCTTCCGCTGGCGTGGGCGTGCGCGATCGCGGGGCGCTCCACGACGCCGGGGTGGACGATGGTGCAGCTGCTGCGGCCGGCGAGCGTGCGATCCGACACCGAGGTGATCAGCGTCGGCTCCATCAGGCACATGGGCGTGCGCGCGGTGTCGGTGGAGGCGCAGCCGCCGACGCCGATCTCGCGGCGGTATCTCGAGCATCACACATCCGAGCCGGACTCGCCGGAGGTGCGCTTCGCGTGCGCGCCGTGGTCGCCGCGGGAGCTGCACCCGGCGCTGGTTGACTCCAGCGCGTGGCCGGCGCGCACGGGGGTGTACTCGCGGCCGAACCTGATCCACACGGAGCCGCTGGCGTTTCGCATCGCCGCGGGATGGCCGTATCCGTGCGTCGAGGGGCGGATCGAGTATGACAACGCGAACCGAGCGTACCGGTACGTGGGCATCCTGACGGACCCGAAGCTGCTGCCGCCGCCCACCTCCGAGACGGGGTACCTGTGCTATCTGCCGCGCTGGCGGTACCTGCTCGCCAACGCGCTGATCGACGGGGGGCTGCTGGCGGCGGTGTGCCTGGTGGGGTCGTTGACGGCCCGCGCCATCGTCGCACGCTCGCGGCGGCGGCGAACCCTGTGCCCGAAGTGCGCGTACGACCTGCGGCATACGCCCGTCGGCTCGCCGTGTCCGGAGTGCGGAACGCCGCGGGACTCTGGCGGTATGCTCTCGCGATGAAGCGTGCGCGGCTGATAGGAACGCTCGGGCTCTCGCTCGGGCTGGGGCTGCTCACGACGCTCGCGAGCGCCGTGGCGTTCGGCGCGTTTGTGGATATTCCTGCGCCGCCCGTGTATCTGCCGAGCGTCTCGCGTTCGTTCATTGCCGCTGGCGCGCCGTGGAACATGTTCGAGTCGCACCGCTTCGGCATCACCCGCGCGGGCTGGAGCATGATCACGCGGCAGTACTTCACGCGTCCCGATCCGAGCACGCCGGTTCGCAACGCGATCGAGAAGTACATCGGAACTCCGCCGGAAGATGCGAGCATCCTGCTGCGCGACTTCGATGCCCGGAACGACGCGAGCCTCCTTCGGGAGCGCGGTGGCGGCGCGTACCGCACGCGGCCGCTGTGGGGAGAGTTCGCGATCGGGCACGCGCCGGACACGCAGCCGCCACGGGGGCCGGCGCATCCCGTTGGCTGCGATGTGGGATACGGCTGGCCGTGCGTTGCGCTGTGGTTTCAGGTGCGCTGCTTTGAGGCGAATCTGTCGAGTTGGGGCGCGGAGATCATCGGGGGATACCCCGTGCAGGGCGTGCCCGATCCGAAGGTGATGATGGGCTGCCGCGTGATCCCATTGCGGCCGGCGTGGATCGGGATCGGGATCAACACGGTTGTGTTCTCGGTGGTGTGGTTCGCGGTGCTGTTCGGGCCCGCGGCGATCCGGCGGGTCCGTCGCGCACGCAAGGGCCTGTGTCCGCGCTGCGGGTATGACCTTCGGCACACGGGGGCGGGGCGGCCGTGTCCGGAGTGTGGGAGTATGGCTGGGGCGATATGATTCGTTATGGCACGCTCAACCTCGAAGGGCCTCAGGCTCTCTCCCGCGCGGCGTCGGCAGCTTCGGGCCATGGTGGCGAGCGGACGATTTGCTTCACTGAACGAAGCGCTGGACTATTGCGTCCGGCAGGGAGCCAAGGTCGAGGCCGCGAGGACGGATCTCGCATCGTCCCTTCGAGAGGCCGAGCGGGGACCGTATGAGCGGGGCGATGAGGCGTGGTGGGACCGCTTGCGCTCGGATGTGACGGCCCAGCGCCGCGGGCGATCTCGGCGGAAATCCGCGTGAGGCGCAACCACGAGTTTTCCGCGACTGCGCGGGGTTGCAGTTTCCGCCCCGTGTGGTACGCTCCGGCCTCATGGCTCTGGGCCTGACACGCCAGCAGAAGTTCTCGCTCATCGCCGCGTGGCTGGGGTGGGCGTTTGATGGGCTTGACGGCTACCTGTACGTGATGGTCGCCAAGCCGTTCGTGGCGCGGCTGGTGATGAACGGGCGGGGGATCGCGCCGGATGCGTTCAAGGCGATGGCGGCGGATGATCCGGTGCGGCGGGCGATCGAGTCGGATGCGACGCTCAAGGGCGCGATCATCATGGCGGTGTTTCTGGGGGGGTGGGCGATCGGCGGGGCGGTGTTCGGGCGGATCGGGGACCGGCTGGGGCGTTCGCGGACGCTGACGCTGACGATCCTGACGTACGCGCTGTTCACGGGGATGTCGTGCCTGGCGACGCGCTGGTGGCATCTGCTGATCTTCCGGTTTCTGGCGGCGCTGGGGATCGGGGGCGAGTGGGCGGCGGGCTCGGCGCTGGTGTGCGAGACGCTGAACCCGAGGCACAAGGCGTGGGCGAGCGCGACGCTGCAATCGGGGTATCAGGTGGGGTGCATCCTCGCGGCGCTCACGAGCGGGTGGATGGCGGCGCTGGATCCCAAGTGGGTGTTCCTGGTGGGCGTGACGCCGGCGCTGCTGACGTTCTGGATCCGCTGGGCGGTGCCGGAGCCGCAGGAGTGGAAGGAGGCCGCGGCCGCGAGCAGGCCGCCGCCCTTGCGGGTGCTCTTCTCGCGCGAGCTGATCAGGACGACGCTGCTGTCGGTGGGGCTGACGAGCATCGCGCTGACGACGGTGTGGTCGTTCATCTACTTCAGCCCGCAGGCGATCATCGAGATGTGCGCGAGGACGGGCGTGGCGGGGTCGGTGGAGCGGGCGAGGGTGCAGGCGGCCGAGTGGGAGGCGGCCGTCAAGCATCTGATCGCGTCGGTGACGACGGTGTACCTGATCGTGAACATCGGGGCGAACTTCTTCGCGACGTACCTGGCGCGGCTCGTGGGGTATCGCTGGGCGTTCGGGCTGCTGTTCGGGGCCTCGATGGCGGTGTTCCTGGTCCTGTTCCGTGCGGCGCCGACGCCGGGGAGCGTGTACTGGATCATGTGTGCCGCGGCGTTCACATCGCTGGGGGTGTTCGGGATGTTCCCGCTGTACATCCCGCCGCTGTTTCCGACGCTGGTGCGGACGCTGGGGTCGGGGTTCACGTACAACGCGGGGCGGCTGATCTCGGGGGTGGGGATGCTCTATGGCGGGAGCATCGCGGCGGGAGCGGGCGGGGCGCACATGGCGATCTGGTGGACGGGGATGCTGTTCATACCGGGGGTGCTGATCTCGGTGTTCATCCCGCGGGGGCGGGATGAGCATTCGCAGGCGGGCGCGGCGTAGAAAAGCACGCGGGCGACCCGGAGGCCGCCCGCGTGAGGTGGTCGAGATGGGAGAAAAGGATCAGTGCTCGGCGGGGATGTAGTCGTGGTGCTCGCCCGGGCCGGGGATGCGGTAGATGCACACGAAGGGCGGGTAGGTGATCTTGGGGGCGGTGACGAGGAAGCGGCCGCGCTCGGGGATGAGGATGCTCGTGCGGGCGCCTGGGGCGGTGGGGATGTTGTGCTCGGTGGCCCAGTTGCCGTTCTGCTCGCGGATCATGGAGACGGTGCCGTTGCCGTTTCCGGCGGAGACGTAGATGCGGCGGCCGTGGGCGTCCCACCAGATGTCGGTGGCGTCGTCGTTCTCGATGGTGTAGCGGCCCTTCTCGCTGCCGTTGTTGGCGTCGAGGATGAGCACGGCGCTGGGCTGGCGGCAGCCGACGAAGAGGAGGTTGCCGGTGTCGTCGGTGGTGATGGGGTAGTTGCCGCCGGCGTCCTTGAGCGTCCAGGTGGAGTCGATGGCCCACTTGCCGGTGTCGATGACGACGACCTGGCTCAGCGAGGGGATGTTGGCGTACAGGTGGGTGCCGTCGGGGGAGACGGCGATGCCCTTGACGGGGCCGGGCATCTCGAGGCGGACGAACTTGGCTTCACCGCCGGCGGCGCCGGCGGGCTTGGCCGCGGCGGCGGGCTCGGAGGTGGCGTGCTTGAGGAGGGTGGCGGTGAGCTTGCGGATCTCGTCCGGGGAGGCCTTCTGCTGGGAGAGGCGGTAGAGCTCGGTGGCATCGGCGCCGATGGCGTTCCACCAGGCGTCGGCGGGGTTCGCCTCGCCGTTGGCGTTGGCGGCGGCGACGGGAGCGCCGAAGGAGGTGGGGTCGATCCAACTGACGAACTTGCCGTGGGCGACGTAGAGGTGCTTCATCGTGGGGTCGTAGCGGACGCCGTCGGCCTCTCCGGCGAGGGAGAAGCTCTTGATGAGGGTGAGCTTGCCGGCGGGCTCGTAGTCGGCGGTGGGCTTCTGGCCGGGAACGGGGGCGGGGCCCTTGGCCTCATCGATGGAGTAGAACTTGACGGAGCCGTCGCCGCAGGTGAGGAAGAGGCGGCGGAGGTCCTTGGCGATGGCGATGCCGTTGGGCTCGGAGACGTCCTTGATGGACTGGATGGTGTTCATGCCCGGCGGATCGAGGACGTAGAGGGCGTTGGCGCCGTGGGCGGCGAAGTACATGCACTGGGAGACTGGGTCGTAGCCGATCTCGCCCATGCGTCCCTCGGTGTCGGCGGGGAGGACGCTGCGCTGGATCATGGGCAGGGCGTCCTTGGGGAACATGGCGTAGGACTGGGCGTGGGCGGCGGCGGCGAGGGAAAGCCCTCCCGCGAGGCCCAGGATCGCCGCGAAACGACGCAGAGAAGAGTTGAAAGTGTTCATGGTGTTCATGCTGTTCATCATGGGGCCCATCGTATGACGCGGCACGGGGGTTGGCCTGTGCGCACGAACAGGCCCAGAACGGTGCGCATCACGAACGCGCAGTGTGTTCCGGGCCTCCGTGCGGATGAATGGTTGTACGGGCGGGGAGGGGGTGCGCTCGGGGAAAATGGGCCCGTGGCGGGGTGCGTTGGGGTCCGGGTCGATCTTTCGGGGGCTCAGCGGTTCAGGGCATCCGGCCCAGCTCACCGCTCGCGGATCTGGGTTGGCAACACGCACGAGTCGCCGGGCTCGATTCGCGGACGATGATCGCGGCGTGCGGGCGATCGATTCGCTCACGAGCGCCACGCATCAATCCGGCGACTCGTGACACGCTGGCGATGGCTCGGGGCACCCGGCGGGGCAATTTACGGATAGCTTCTACTCTTGGGCAACCCACCCTTCATGGCACGACGCGAATCTCTCCGAGACCCACATCATTCGCGCCACCGACCCGCAGTCGAGCATGTCGCTCGCGGACCTGCGCAAACATCCACCTTGCTGTCATCGCGTATTCATAACTCATCCACACACCAAACCCAATGACACTTCCGACACCAGTGCAGGTGAACTTCACAATGCGTTGATCACCATAACTCATATGATCAGTAACAGCACGCTCTGCGAGCAGACCAATACATGCAAAAGGTATCGCTACAAACAAAACAAACCGAAACAACCGAGCACCGATAGACGACGGTCCGTGTCTCGCTCGCTGAAGAATCTGTCGCGCAATATACGTGCTGCCCGCACAGCCAAGAATCGGAAAGACATAACTAGACGCAAGCAGTACGCGATCGCGTCGTTTGCCACTCCACGCATATCCGCACTCCGGGCACCGCAATCCGTAGAAATCGGAAAAGCCGCACCTTGTGCAAATTACGTAGCCATTCAGTTTATGCACTCGCCGTAACACGACGACAATGGCACGCCAGCAACTATTGAGCAAAAGAAACACCGTACCGGAAATACTCAAAGCCGATAACAACAAGAAGCTGGTCCATAGATACGGCATGGCCACGAGGACGATTGTCGTCATATTCAACAATAATAACGTGACCAATGTCGCCAGGATTTCGCGCGGTCGCCACCAGCGAGTCAATCCAAAGACGGACGCGAGACTAAGCAACACTACGCGGCGCCTCCAGGGAGACAGCGATCGCATGCACTCTTGAGCGATAGCACAATCTAATGAAACTGTACTCATGACACTAGTCGCCTGAATTTGAAGTTCGACGTCCCCGAATCGTCGGAAACACCGTGCTTTCAACCGTTCCACTGCCAACGAACTTCTGACAGACGCCACTAGTAGCATTGCGGCGGGTGGCCGGAGTCACTTTGCGCGTGCCACGAGTCGCCGGAATGAGTCTGGGGTCGTGTGTGCATGAGGCTCGTTCGCTCGTCAACGGCGATTGTACGCGAATCGAGCCCGGCGACTCGTGCGTGTGCGCGGGGGGCGGGCGGCCGTCGGTGTTGCATCGCCCCTCCGGGGGCGGCGTTCGGCCGATCGCTCGCCATTCGCTCGAGGATCATGCTCAACGCCTTGGCGAGACCGGTGGTCGGGCGGGACACGCACAGACTTTCGGGTGTGACCACAGGACGGCCGCGCGACCCGTGACGTGCAGGTTGTCGCGAGCCCAGGCACGAGTAGGGAGATTCGGGGCACCCGGCGGGATCGGGAGGCGCTGGGTTGCGGCGGGGGGCGCTCTCCGCGGCCGGGGGTCCGGGTTGACAACACGCACGACCCGCCGGGGGTTGATTCGTGTATGCTGTCTCCCGTGGTCCCATGCCTACCGCGCACAGACGACCCATTCGAGATCGACCCGGCGGGTCGTGGCACGCGCCCGTGGGTCGGGGCACCCGGCTATCAACAGAGGATCTGGTTTACATAGGTCGTCGCTTCATCTGTTCTTCGGCCACACCCCGAAGGATTGGATTGCTTGATCGCGCGAGCAACGCCAGTTTCGCCTCGGCTTGCACGCCCGGAATCCTGCCGAGTGCCCAAATCGCTTTCACGGCCAGCGCTCGGGTGCCGTCGTACTCGAGCGACTTCGGAATCCACTGAGTTGCCTCGAAGAGCGCCTCGACCGTCTGTGGTGACCGCAGTTTGTCCAGGGCAGACACGACATCTTCATGGCTGTGATGCCAATCCACTCCGACCAATTGGCAAAGGGCATCCAAGTGATCGGGACTGAAGCCAAAGGCGTGTCCGATGATCAGCACACACTGTAGATCATCAGGGCTCAGCTCTGCGATCGCACCTCTTAACAACTCATTAGATAATCTACCATCTTTGATCGCCGATGGGAATCGCAGCGAGAACTGCTCCCGAGAAAGTCGTCTTTCCCCGCGGGGCGGGGTAATAACCAATTTGCGGCAGGCATCTCGCATTTCTTCGGTCATGGCAGAGCTGGCACTCCAAAGTTGACAATGTTGTTGTTGAATAGATCCAATGGGCGGGTGGCCCGAATCACTTTGCGCGTGCCACGGGTCGCCGGAATGAGTTTGGGGTCGTGTGTGCATGAGGCTCGTTCGCAGGTCATCGGCGATTGTACACGAATCGAGCCCGGCGACTCGTGCGTGTGCGCGGGGGCCGTGGG
>DASZWV010000409.1:0-12637 GCA_035546115.1 Phycisphaerales bacterium | reverse complement strand
CGCTGCTGCTCCGTCTCGAGTTGCTCACGCCCAACGCGGACCTGCTGGGACGAGAGATCTACAACCGAGCGTTCTCCCTCCACGGCGCGATCATGGTCTGGTTTTTCCTGATCCCCTCGATCCCGTCGGTCTTCGGGAACTTCCTGATCCCGATGATGATCGGGGCCCGCGACGTCGCCTTCCCCCGGCTGAATCTGGCGAGCTGGTATCTCTTCGTCCTCGCCGGGATCTTCGCCATTGTCACCATGCTCGTCGGCGGCGTGGACACCGGGTGGACGTTCTACACCCCGTTCAGCACGACTTTCTCGCGGACGCCGGTCGTGCTCATGATCCTGGCCATTGTCGTCGCCGGGTTCTCGTCGATCTTCACCGGCCTCAACTTCATCGTGACCACGCACACGATGCGGTGCCCGGGGATGACCTGGTCGCGTCTTCCCCTGTTCGTGTGGTCCATGTACGCCACGAGCATCATCCTGGTCCTGGCGACGCCGATCCTTGCCATCGCCCTCACGCTCGTCGCGGCCGAGCGTATCTGGGGCGTGGGCATCTTCGATCCGAGCCTGGGAGGCGACCCCGTCCTCTTCCAGCATCTGTTCTGGTTCTACTCACACCCCGCCGTGTACATCATGATCCTGCCGGGGATGGGCGTGGTGAGCGAGATCCTTCCGTGCTTCGCTCGCCGGCCCATCTTCGGATACTGGTTCATCGCGGGGTCGAGCCTCGCGATCGCGGTGCTGGGCTTCCTGGTGTGGGGCCACCACATGTTCGTCGCGGGTCAGAGCGTGCACGCCTCGATCGTGTTCTCGATCCTCTCCTACCTCGTGTCCGTGCCCTCCGCGGTCAAGGTCTTCAACTGGACCTTCACGCTGCGCAAGGGCACGATCTACTTCCGCACGCCGCTTATCTACGCCCTCGGCTTCATCGGGCTGTTCACCATCGGCGGCCTCACCGGCCTGATCGTCGCGGCGACGGCCGTGGATGTGCACCTCACCGACACGTACTTCGTCGTCGCCCACTTCCACTACATCATGGTCGGCGGCATGGTGACCGGATATCTCGGGGCCGTGCATTTCTGGTGGCCCAAGATCACCGGCCGCCGATACAACGACACGCTCGGGATCTTCGCCGCGACCATCCTGTTCCTCGGGTTCAATCTCACGTTCTTCCCGCAGTTCGTGCTCGGCTACATGGGGATGCCGCGCCGGTACGCCGCCTATCCGCCCGAGTACCAGTGGCTGAACGTGCTCTCCACGGCGGGCTCGACCATTCTCGGGGTGGGCTATCTGCTCCCGTTTGCCTATCTCGTCTGGTCCCTCCGCAGCAGGCCGAATGCCGGCGCCAATCCCTGGCACGCAACGGGACTCGAGTGGCAAACATCTTCACCCCCGCCCGAGCACAACTTCCACGAAACTCCCGAGGTGCAGACCGCCGCGTACGCGTACGACATCGGGCAACCCCAGGGCGCCGAGCCGGGCGACATGGAGCGAGCCGCTGCGGTGGTGCGGGAGGGGCATCCATGACCCGCGCGCCCGAAATCCCGGCGGGTGCGCGCGTCGCGCACCAGTTCAACGATTCGGCGCAGCAGAAGCACGCGGTGCTGCTGGGGATGTGGACGTTCCTTGCGACGGAGGTTGTTCTCTTCGGCGGCCTCATCGCCTCCTTCGTCATCTGCCGCGTCATGTACGGACGGGCATTCTCACAGGCCGGGTCGCACCTGTACGCGTGGATCGGCATCACCAACACGGCGGTCCTGCTCACGTCGAGCGCGTTCGTGGCGCTGGCGGTCGAGACTGACCCCGGCAGGAACCGACGCAGATCGCTGCTCCTGTCCGCGACGGCACTGCTCGGGCTGTGCTTCCTCGGGCTCAAGGGCGTGGAGTACGGGCTCGACGTGCACGAGGGGATTCTCCCCAGGATCGCATGGAGGCCCGAGCAGTTCGCCGACGCATCCCGCGCCGAACTGTTCATGCTCTTCTACTGGCTGATGACCGGCCTGCACGCCCTGCACGTCTCGGCCGGGATCGCGGTGATCGGCGTGCTCGCGTGGCGCTCGCGTCGGGCGGAGTACGCCCACGGGCACCACAACACGATCGAGGCCGCCGGACTCTACTGGCATTTCGTGGACATCGTGTGGCTCTTTCTTCTTCCCCTGCTCTATCTGGGATCGCCGCCGTGAGCGACACGCGCACCCGTTCCCATCACCCCGGTCGGACGATCGCGATCATCGCGGCGATGCTCATGGTCCTTCTCGGCCTCACCGTCCTTGTCTGGCGGCTGAACCTGGGCCTGCCCGGGGAGATCATCTCGCTCACCATCGGGGCCACGAAGGCCATTCTGGTGGCCTGGTATTTCATGAACGTGCGCCGCGCCCCGGCCACGATCCGGCTGGCCGTCCTCGCCGGCTACTTCTGGCTCGCGCTGCTGCTACTGGGCACGGCCTCGGACTACCTCACGCGATACAGATAACCGGGGGAGGCGCGACAAAGCCGTCGGCCTACGCCTGCATGTGAGTCTGGGAGGCCACGGACGATTCGCTCGTGCTCCTCCCTCCCGGATTCGCGCGGCGCTTTCGGATGATTCGTTTGCATCGCTGATCGATGTGCCGGGTCGAGCCTGGGGCCGCCCATCGCCTGCGGCTCAGCCCCGCGCCAGTTGCACCGCGACCACCTTGTAGTCCGGGCACTTGCTCTTGGGGTCGGTGTGCGGACCGACCACGCAGTTGGTCTGCGTATCCGGAAAGTGGAACGACAGGAAACAGGTCCCGGGGAGCACCCGCCGAGTGAGATGCGCCGGTGCGGTCGTGTGGCCCCAGCGGCTCGTGATGCCGACGGGCGTGCCCTCGACGAAGCCGAGTCGGGATGCATCCTCCGGATGGATCTCCAGGTAGTCGTGCGCGACGATGCTCCTGCTCGGAGTGCGCCTCGTCATTGTGCCGACGTTGTAGTGATCGAGAACGCGCCCAGTCATGAGAACTTGCGGATGGCTCGCGTCCGTCTTGTCCAGGGGCGGGATGTAGTCCACGCACGTGAGAAGGGCCTTGCCGCGGACGAAAGAGCCGACGTGCACGGTGCGTGTGCCGGGGTTGTCGCTCGTCGGGCAGGGCCACTGGATGCCATCGGGGGTGAGGCGGTCGTAGGAGATGCCACCGAAGAGGTCGGGCACGGCGCGGGCGATCTCGTCCATGATGTCGGAGGGGTTGCGGTACGACCATGCCGGACCCGGCGGCCCCATGCGGATGCCGACGTCGCGGATGGCCTGCCAATCGGGGCGGGCTTCTCCGGGCGCGGCGACCGAGGGGCGCACGTGCTGGATGCGACGCTCGCCGTTCGTGAAAGTGCCTTCCTGCTCGAGTCCGGCCGCGGCGGGGAAGACCACGTGGGCACGCCGCGCCGTGTCGGTCAGGAAGAGTTCCTGGACGATGAGCAGATCGAGTGTGTCGAGGGCCTCGATGACGTGCGTTGTGTCGGGATCGCTCTGAACGACGTCCTCGCCCTGGATCCAGAGGGCGCGCAGCGAGCCCGCCCTGGCCGCCTCGTACATCTCCGGGACGGTCTTGCCCGGCTCGAGCGGTGGCGGTGCGCCCCAGAGCGATTCGAGTCTCCGGCGCACGGTTGCCTCGCCGAGCGGGAGGTAGCCCGTGAGCGAGTACGGCTGGGCGCCCATGTCGGCGTTGCCCTGAACGTTGTTCTGGCCTCTGAGCGGGAGCATGCCCGAGCCGCGCTTGCCGAGCGAGCCGGTGAGGAGGCCGAGATTGCAATAGGCCATGACGCTGGCGACGCCCTGGGATTGCTCGGAAAGGCCCAGCCCGCTGACAAAGATGCCGGGGCCTCGCTGTGCGATCAGGCGGGCGGCTGCGCGGATGCGATCGGCGGGAACGCGAGTGATGCCCGCAAGGTCGTCGAGGCCTTGCGCGGCGAGGAACTCGCGCAGCTCGGCGAAGTTCGTGCACCGCCGTTCGACGTAGTCGGTATCGAAGAGACCTTCTTCAACCATGACCTTGGCGAGGGCGTTGAAGAGCGCCACGTTCGTGCCAGGCCAGAGTTGCAAGTGCACCCCGGCATAGTCCGCCAGTTCGATTCGGCGCGGGTCGATGACGACCAGGGCGGCCGAACGGAGCGCAGCCTGCTTGATGCGAGCGCCCACCACGGGGTGGGCCTCGGTTGGATTTGATCCGGCGACGACGATGAGGCTCGCCTCCTCGAGGTCCGCGTAGGAGGCGGTGGCCGCGCCGGTGCCGGTCACCGTTCCCAGGGCAATGGCCGTGGAAGAGTGACAGACTCGGGCGCAGCAGTCGACGTTGTTGGTGCCGATGATGGTGCGGAACAGCTTCTGAAGGAGGTACGCGGCCTCGTTGGTCGAACGAGAGGATGTCATGACGCCCAGGGCGTCGGGGCCGTGGCGGTCGCGGATTTCGAGCAGGCGGCTCGCCGCGTACTGCATGGCGGCGTCCCATGTCGCGGGGCGGAGCACGCCGGATGCGTCACGGAGGAGCGGGGTCGTCAGCCGGTCGGGCGCGTGGTGATAGGCGTGGGCGTAGCGGCCCTTGACACAGAGATGGCCGTGGTTCGCCGAGGCCTCGGGCACGCCGCGGATGCGCAGAACGACGTTGTCCTTCGATTCGATGTGCGTTTGACAGCCCACTCCGCAGTACCCACAGACCGAGTCCGCCGCGTGATCGGCGCGGCCGCCCGTGAGTCGATCGCGGTCGTTGATCGCCCCGGTGGGGCAGACGTCAACGCACGCCCCGCAGGAAACGCACGCACTGTCAGCGAATCGCTCCGTAGATCCGAAAACAAGCCGAGCGTGCCCGCCTCGGCCTTCGATTCCATAGACGAACTGGCCTTGAACTTGCTCGCAGGCGTTGAGGCAGAGGCGGCAGGTGATGCACCGATCGCGATCGAACCGCATGTAGGGGTGCGACTCGTCGAGGGCGCGCGCGGTCGCGTGATGACCGAAGGGGCTGCTCGTTACTTCGTAGGCCGCGAGCAACCGTTGGAAGGCAGTGCCATGCTCATCCGGTTCGCACGTTCCGGCGGGGAGAGATGAGATCGTGAGCTCCAGGAGGGCACGTCGGAGCTCGTGCAGGCGGGGCGTGGCGGTGTGGATCACCATGCCGGGCGAGATGGGCGTGTGGCAGGACGCCTGCGGGCGCTGGCCGTCGATCTCCACCAGGCACATGCGGCAACCCCCCTCGGGCTCGAGGCCGTCGGCGTGGCAGAGCGTCGGGATGTCGATGCCCGCACGGGCGGCGGCTGAGAAGATCGTGTCGCCGCGGTGGATGTCCACGGCGTTGCCGTTGATGGTGGCGACGGTGCGTGCGGTGGCGCTCACGACTGGACCTCCGCGAGGATGCGATCGCCGAACTTCTCGAGGATGGTGCGGACAGGTCCGGGGGTTTCCCGTCCGAACGCACAGAGGCTTGCGACCTTCATCAGATCCATGATCTGCTGGAAATGCGGGAGGTTCAGAGAACTCAGGCTGCCCTGCGCGATCTCGTGAGCGCGCAGCGTGCCCAGGCGGCAAGGGACGCACTTCCCGCAGGATTCATCGCGCATGAATGTGAGCAGGTGCCGCAGGATCGTGCCCCAGTCGGCCCCGCGCGGGATGGCCACCATGCCCGCGTGGCCCAGATTGAGGCCGCGCTTCGCCATGGCGGTGAAGCAGATCGGCGCATCCCACTGATCGGGCGTAACGATGCTGCCCATCGGGCCGCCGAGAAGGACCGCTTCGATCTGCGTGCCGGGGCGCGGACCGCCCGCGAGATTTTCGATGGCGTCGCGCATCGTGACGCCGAACTCGACCTCGACGATGCCGGGTTTGGCGAAGCCGTGATTGAAGCAGATGGCCTTGGTGCCGGTGCTCTCGGATGTGCCCATCTCGGCGTACAGGTCGGCTCCGTGCCGGAGGATCCACGCGACATTCACGAGGGTTTCAACATTGTCCACGACCGTCGGCTTGCCGAACAGACCCTGCTCGACCGGATAGGGCGGGCGAGGCCAGACCTCGCCGCGCTGGCCCTCGATCGCCGACAGAAGGGCGGTCTCCTCGCCACAGACATAGGAGCCCAGGCCCCGAACGACCTCGACCTCGAACGGCCGAGCGTGGCCCAGGGCGCTCGGCCCGAGGATGCCGGCCTTGCGTGCTGCCGCAATGGCCTCGGACATCAACGTGGCCGCGACCGGATACTCGGAGCGAATGAAAACGATGCCGCGCGAGGCGCCGATGGCGTGGGCGCAAATCGCCATGCCTTCAAGGATGGCGTGCGGGTCGCGCTCCATCAGTTCGCGGTCGATGAACGAACCCGGATCCCCCTCATCGCCGTTGGCGACCACGAACTTCGGCTCGCCCGAAGCCCTCGCGGCGAGTTGCCACTTCCTGCCGGTTGGATAGGCCGCTCCGCCGCGTCCCCGCGTGCGTGATGCGATCACCATGCCAACGACCTCGTCGGGCGACCTGGCGAGAGCGGCTTGCAGGCCCTTGTACTCCGGCACCGCCTCCGTCGTTGGCTGTGAGACTCCGATTCGGGCCGTCACGACCGCGTGACGGGCAGCGCACCTGACCGACGATGGTGCGGGAGGGGGGGGAGGGGCACCGCCTTCGAACACCGAGAACGCGGATCTGGACAGTCTGGGCACGACACTTCCGGAGGCCGTCAACGCGACGGGCGAACGGTCGCAGTAGCCGAGGCAGTAGACACGATGACAGGCGTGGTGACTGCCAAGCTCTCGCGAGACCTCGGCGCCGCCGGCAAGCATGCAGGAGGTGCCGGCGCAGACCCGGATCGAGTCTGGCTTGGCCTTGACGTCGTCGAACGACGAGAATGCGCCGCGCGTCGTCGCAACAGGGAGATGGACCGTCCTCGCCAGAGCCTCAACGGTCTCGCGGTCCGGACCTCCGTGCTGATCGCGCGCGGCGTGGAACTCGGGAAGGGCCGCGCTCAATGCCTCCTCGGGAGCGTGCGTCGCCCGGTACGCGCGTGCTCTGGTGGTCATCCGTCCTCCCGATTTCGCTTTGGCGGATACTAGGACAGTCCCTGCACGCACCCGGTCTTGGGATCAACGTCCACATCCATGAACGCGGCGCGGGGCGGGAGGCCGGGCATGGTCCGCATGGTTCCCACGAGCGGGTAGATGAAGCCCGCGCCGATCGACGCCTTGATGTCCCGGATGGTGATTCGAAAGCCATCCGGCGCGCCCTTCTGATCGGGGTTGTCGGAGAAGGAGAGATGGGTCTTGGCCATGCAGATGGGGAGGCGATCGAATCCCAGGTTTGAATAGGTGCGGATCTTGGCCGCCGCCTCCGGGGTGTAGTCCACGCCGATCGCTCCGTAGGACCTCGCGATGGCTTCGATCTTCTGCTCGATGGTCGCTTCGAGAGGATAGAGAAAACGAAACTCGGCAGGTTGGTCGCACGCCCGGACGACCGATTCGGCGAGATCGCGAGCGCCCGCGCCACCGTCCGCCCAGACCGATGTCTTCACGGCGTCAACGGCGCCGGCGTCGATGGCGGCCCGACGCACCAGCTCGATCTCCGCGTCGGAATCGGTCGCGAACGCGTTGATCGCGACGACGACCGGGACGCCGTAGCGCCGGACGTTGGTGATGTGGCGTTCGAGGTTGGGGATTCCCGCCTCGAGGAGCGAGAGATTCTCTTTCGTGTACGCGGGATCGATGGGCTTGCCCGCGACGACCTTCGGCCCGCCGCCGTGCATCTTGAGCGCCCGGATCGTGGCGACGACCACGGCGCAACTCGGCGCGAGTCGAGCCGTCCGGCACTTGATGTTCGCAAACTTCTCGAAGCCGATGTCGGAGCCGAAGCCCGCCTCGGTCACGACATAGTCGGCGAGCTTCAGGGCCATTCGATCCGCAACGACGGAGGAGTTGCCATGGGCGATGTTCGCGAACGGGCCGGCGTGCACGAACACCGGCGTGCCCTCGAGCGTCTGCATCAGATTGGGCATGATCGCGTCCTTCATCAGGACGGTCATGGCTCCCGCGACACCCAGATCGTCGGCGGTGACGGTGCGCCCGGACTTGTCCAGCGCCACGACCATGCGGTGCAGGCGATCCCGCATGTCGGCGAGCGACTCGCTCAGCGCCAGAACCGCCATCACCTCGCTCGCGACGGCGATGTCGAATCCCGTGGTGCGCGGCCGATTCTCCTCGGGGCCGAGACCGACCTGGATCCGCCGGAGCATCCGGTCGTTGACATCCAGCACGCGATTCCACGTGATGGTGTCCGGGTCGATGTCGAGCCGAAACACCGCGCGGACCTGCTCGGGATTGAGCTGGTCGGGGCTCGCGGCTCGAATTCCCAATCGCGCCATGCGCCGATGGTGGCACGCCGCGAACTCGGGCTTGCCCGCCGCGTTTTTCTTGCACTGGGCCTCCAAGAGCTTCCGATCGTCGGGTTGCTTCTCCTCGAAGAGCAGGCGCGCGTCGAGCGCGGCCGCGAGCAGGTTGTTGGCCGCGGTCACCGCGTGGATGTCGCCGGTGAGGTGGAGGTTGAAGTCCTCCATCGGAATGACCTGGCTGTACCCGCCGCCGGCGGCGCCACCCTTGATGCCGAACGTGGGCCCCATCGATGGTTGGCGGACACAGGTGAACACGCGCTTGTTCAGGTGCGCCCCGAGCGCCTGAGAGAGTCCGACCGTGATGGTGGTCTTTCCCTCGCCCAGGGGCGTCGGCGTGATGGCTGTGACAACGACGTACTTGCCGTCGGGCCTTGCCGCAAGCCGTTCTCGGAGCGAGAGGTGCACCTTGGCCTTGGTGTGTCCGTACGGTTCGAATTCACCTGGCATGATGCCGAGATCGGCAGCGATCTCGGCGATGGGTCGGACCGTCGCGGCCTGCGCAATAGCGATGTCCGACGGGACCGGACGCACGGTCTTGAGCGCTGTTCGGCGGTGTGACGGCTTGGTAGGGAGCGGTGGCATGGTGGTGATCATCGGCGGATCTCCGACGCGCGGCCGTATTTGGATATGACAATCCATAATACAGTATCGCGCCGCATCATTTGCCAAAGCAGATGGATGCCCAGCGCGAACCAGTGCTCTCCTTGGCATGAAGCAAACGCATCGATCCGATCAGGCACAGGCTGTTGCCGCGATGCGCAGCACCAGGCGTCTCCGGCGGGGATGCCGTTTTCGCAAACGGATCGTGCGCGGCGGGCACGGAGTTCAGACGTCCGCGAGCGTCTTGACCATGTCCAGGCTGGTCACGATGCCGACGGGGATCTGCTCCTTGTCCACGATGATGACGCGATGCACCCGCGCAGCGACCATGCGCGCGGCGACGTCGTGGAGCGGCGTGGTTGGCGAGGCGGTGACGGGGTCGGGGGTCATGAAGTCGTCGACGGGAACGAATCGCTCGGGCATCGCGCCGTCGTCTTCCTCTTCGTTGCCGAAGAGCTCGATGAGCGTGCTGCCGTCGAGGTGCATGTCACCGTCGGAAAACTTCTTGATCAGGTCCGAGCGAGACACCACGCCCACGAGCCGTCCGCCGCCGTCGACCACGGGCGCGCCGGAAATCTCGTTCTCTTCGAGCAGATGCCACACTTCGCGGACGGACATTCCAAGATCAACGCACACGGGCTCGCCTGACATGATGTCCCGCGCCAGGCGTGCCGCTTGGAGTTCCTTCTTCATGGTGTTCTCCTTTCCGCAGACTTCCCCACGGAGCGGGGGCCAAGAAACAGACATGTCTATCGTCAATAGCGTACACGACGACAGGCCACAAGGGCAGTTTGCGACTGTTTCCTGGGGAAAACAGAGGGGATCGGTTATCCCGGCATCGCTCCAGTGTGGGGCGAATCGAGTACGTGGCGAACGAGCCGGAGCAGGTCGTCGGTCATGAACGGCTTGGCAAGGAAATGGGGCGCATCCTTGGGTACCCCGTGGTCGGTGACGGTATCCTCGGTGTAGCCGGACATGAAAATCACCCGGGTGTCCGGGCGCGTGCGCGTGAGTTCCTCCGCCATGGCGGCACCCCCCATCTCGGGCATAATCGCATCCGCTATGAGCAGGTGGATCGGGCCGAGGTGCGCCTTGGCCAGGGCGAGAGCGCGAGTGCCGTTGGCGGCGACGAGGACAGTGTAACCGGCCTCCCGCAGCGCGGCGGCCGCGAGATCGCTCACGATCGGGCTGTCCTCGGCGAGCAGGATGGTTTCGGTGCCGCCCTCGGGGCGGGCGGGGACTGGAGCGTCGGGCTTCGATTGAGTCGATCCAGAGCGTTCCCTTGGCAGGAACACCTTGATGGAGGTGCCGCGTCCTTCCTCGCTGTAGACGGCGATATGGCCGCCTTGCTGAGAGACGATGCCGAGGCACGTTGCAAGGCCGAGACCCGTGCCCTTCCCGGGGGCCTTGGTGGTGAAGAATGGCTCGAAGATCCGGGCGCGCACCTCGGGCGACATGCCGGCGCCGGTATCGGTCACGGAGATGAGGACGTACTCGCCGGGGCGGGCGCCGATCGTGGTGCGGCAGTAGTCCTCGTCGAGCGATACGTTGCTGGTCTCGATGGTCAGGGTCCCGCCGGAGGGCATCGCGTCGCGTGCGTTGACGGCGAGATTCATGAGGACCTGCTCGAGCTGCGATACGTCGGCCATCACGATGCCGGTATCCGGCGCTGGGAGCACGCGCAGCGTGACATCCTCGCCGATCATGCGGCGGAGGAGCGGCTCGATCGCGGCGACCACGTCGTGGGGACTGATCGGGCGCGGGTGGAGGGTCTGCTTGCGGGCGAAGGCGAGGAGTTGCCGGGTGAGTCCGGCGGCGCGGTCGGCGACCTCCTGCATCTGGGCCAGGTGCTGGCGGACGGGGTGGTGTTCGTCGAGGCGGCGCGTAGCGAGCGCGAGGTAGTTGAACAGGGCCATGAGGAGGTTGTTAAAGTCGTGTGCGACACCGCCGGCGAGCCGGCCGACGCTCTCCATCTTCTGCGCCTGCAGGAGCTGCGCCTCGAGCCGCTGCTTCTCGGAGGCGTCGCGGAGGATGACGGTGTAGTAGCGCCGGCCGCCCACGTTCGCGCAGGAGATCGACGCCTCGATGGGGAACTCCTTGCCGTCGGAGCGCAGGCCGAAGATGCGCCCGAGGCGGCCCATGGACCGCTCCGTCGAGCCTGTGCGGCCGAAATCCCGCACCTGGCTCGCGTGGTTTTTTCGGAAGCGGTCGGGAATGAACTGGGACAGGTTCATGCCCACGGCCGCGGAGGAGGAAACTCCGAACACCCGCTGGGCGGCGCGATTGAACATCACGACGGTCTGCGACTCATCCACGGTGATGATGGCATCCATCGCGGAGTCGATGATGGCCCAGAGGTGGGCGGATTGCTGGATCGCGGCGTGCGCGGCGGACTCGCCGTCTCTCGGGGAGTGCGGTCGAATTCCCTGCGGAGAGTCGGGTTGCTCGGGTGGTTGGTGGTGGCCGGACATGTGAACCTGCGCAAGCGAGGATGAATGTCGAGGGTATCGACCCTAGGGAGGGTACGGGAAAGCGGCCCCAAACGTCGAGAAATGCGATCGGCGTCGAGGATGTGAAAGGGCGCACACATAGGCGCCCGCTACGATGTCGTCATTCGGCCCGTGAATCGGGCCAGAGGAGCTGAGACCATGGTGTCCGTTCGGTCAATCGTGCTCGCCTCGTTTGGCGGGCTGGGTGTTTGCGCATCGTCATTTGGGGCCATCAATCCATTCACGGAGACGTTCTCGTCGTCGGCGGCGAGCTGGAGTTCCGGCTCGACGTTCACGGCGCTGAACTATCCATCTTCAGGGGGTCCGGATGGGAGCGGGTACGGCAGCACGCCGTTCACTTTCAGCGCAGGTTCCAACGGGGTTCCGACGGCGATCTTCCGCTGCCAGACCGAGTTCTCTTCCAGCGGCGGGGCGTTCTTCGGGTCGTATGTCGCGGCCGGCGTGTCGACGCTGACATACTCGGTGCGTCATGATGCGCCGTTCCCACTGGAGTTCTTCGGCCGGTTCGTCGCGACGGGCTCGCCGGTGGGGGTGGCGTACACCAGCACGACGCTCGTGGCGCCGAACACGTGGACGACGCTCACGATTCCCATCAACAACTTCGCCGATCCGAACTGGACGCCCGAGGGCGGGCCGAGCCTCTTCGGCTCGACGTTCGCGGATGTGGCGCGCGTGCAGATCGGTGTCTGGGGAGATGCGAACACCGCGAGCCAGAACGGCCCGTGGACGTTCGACATCGACAATGTGAGCCTGACACCCGCCCCGGGCGCCACGGCGTTGCTTGGGTTGGCCGGGCTGGCGATGGGCCGCCGCCGGCGCTGAACGATCACGGTTGAAAGAGAGCAGCCCGCGAACCGCTGCGATTCGCGGGCTGTTGTTTTTCTCACTCGAGGGCGCGGAGGTCAGCCCGCGAACCAGGCGTTCAGGAACGCGAAGATATCGGAGACCTGCGTGACGCCGTCGCCGTTGAAATCGCCGCCGGAGGCAAACCAGTCGTTCAGAAAATCGAAGATATCCGCGACCTCGAGCGTGCCGGAGCAGTTCCAATCCGCCGGTCTGCCCACACAGACCGAGAGGCTCAGGCTCGCGGGCCGGGCGGCGGGATCGGGACCGTTCTGGGCCGTCCACTGCCGGGTGTAGAAGCGAGGCACGATGGAGGACGCCTGGGTGGTCA
>DASZWV010000408.1:0-2552 GCA_035546115.1 Phycisphaerales bacterium | reverse complement strand
ACAGCGCGTAGGCCCGGTCGGACAACTGTTCCTTGGGCATGGACGCCGCCAGCGCCCGCATCGCCGCCGTCGCCGGCGCCAGCGAGTCCTTGAACTTGCCGGCCAGGTATCGGCGGACGGCGTCCGGGCTGGCGGGCTTGCCCTTGTCCAGGGCGCGACCCCCCGCCTTGGTGCGAACGGCGGGAACGGCGCGGTGCAGCAGCGCGATGTGGAGTTCCTCACCGTGGGCCAGGTCCGACCGGCGCTTCTTCGCCCCGCGCTCGGCGGGATGGAACAGGCCGAGCGAGACGCCCTTGGAGTAGGCGTTGAGCCCGGCGACGGCGCGCCCGAGTGTCAGCGCTTCATCCTCGTCGAAGCCGAGGCGCTGGGCCACCACGGCGGCCCAGAGGGTCAGGACCGGGGCGCGGTTGATCCTGATGACGGCGGCGCTCACGCATAATGCTACCGAGCTGGCGACGGCGTGGCCGCGTTCGGATGCACCACCGCGGGGCAGTGCGCAGGCGTGTTTTTCTTGCCGCGGGGCGGCGTTTGTGCTTGGCGCAGCGTGCCCCAACACCGTGACTTCAATCGCGCTCCCGACGCCCGATGCGGACTGTGCCAGGCGGTTCCAATACCTCCTCGCCATTCGGAACCGTCCGCATCAACCCTAAGATGGATGCCAATCGCTTTTTTGTGCATAGATTGGTCTTATATGCACGGTGCTGATCGACGGATCGCGCGGGGCGAACTCGCCATGGCATTGGACTCGCACTTCCCGAGCAACGAGACATCCCAAGTCCTGCGCGCCCGGTGCCGCCGGCGGTCTTTGCGGACCATGCTGTGGCAATTTCGGCCGCGGTCGGATGGGGTCTGGCGAGTATGCACGCGACCCGAGCGACTCCGCGACATCCGAGCGCCGTGGGCCACCGAGTTCGGGAGAACCCCGCCGCTGTTGGCCGAAATGCAACGTCGCTGGCGTCTTCGGACCGAATGTAGTGACTAAGGTTCAACTGCAACTCTGCGACTGCCACGGCGGCGCACCGACACGCCGAGAAACGCCTTTTCTTGTACGGGCACTGAACGCGCCAGATCGGGATTGACCATTCTGTCACTCATGTTCTCTCATCTCGTACGTGCCCCTCGCTTTGCGACCGCCTGCATCCTGACGTTCGCGGCCGGGGTCGCCTCCGTGATCGCAGCCCCCTCGAGCCCGCCCGCTTCCCCGGGGACAATCCGGCTGGGCATGGTCAGCGCGCTCAGCGGTCCCGCCGGAAGTCTGGGACTCAACATGCGCGCGGGCGTGCTGGCGGCCTTCGAGGAGGCCAATCACGCCGGCGGTATCGGCGGTCGCACGGTCGAACTGCTCTGCGCGGACGATGGATACGAGCCCGCCCGGACCGGACAGGCGGTCCGCCAGTTAATCGACAGGGATGGGGTGGTGGCGATCATCGGCAGCGTTGGCACGCCCACGGGCGTGGTCGCCATGCCGATCTGCAGGGAGAAGCGGGTGCCCTTCGTGGCCCCGTTCACCGGCGCGGCATCGCTGCGGCCCGTGCCGCCCGATCCCATGGTGTTCCACTTTCGAGCCGGCTACCACGAGGAAATCGGCGCGATAATCGATGCCCTGCTCGACCACGCCGGGCTGTCGTTCAAGGACATCGCGTTCTTCACGCAGCGCGACGCCTACGGCGATGCGGGCTTCGCGGGTGGGCTGGCGGCGTTCAAGCGTCGCGGTGCGCCCGAGGGCTTCAGGCCGCTGCACGTCCGCTACGAGCGTAACACGCTGGATGTGGAGTCCGCCTTGGCCGACTGCCTCTCGGCCGAGCCCAGGCCCCGGGCCATCGTCATGGTCGGCGCGTACGCGCCGTGCGCGCAGTTCATCCGCATGGCGCGGGAATCGGGCTTCAACCCCCTGTTCCTCAACGTCTCGTTCGTCGGCGCCGAGGCTCTGGCCAGGGCCTTCGGTGCGGGCAAGGCGGGCGAGGGCGTGATCGTGACGGAGGTTGTGCCCACGCTCGACCGGCAGACGCCCCTCACCAAGGAGTTCGCCCAGGCCCTGAGCGCTCTTCCAAGTCAGACCAGAGTGGAGCCCAGCCTGGGCGCACTCGAGGGATATCTCTCCGGGAGGATGGCGTGCCTCGCGCTCAGGAAATGCCGGGGCGAGCCGACGCCGAAGAGCTTCGCTTCGGCGCTGGCGGGGCTCGGCTCCTTCGACCTTGGCCTGGGCACGCCCCTCGCGCTGGACTCCAAGGACCATCAGGCCTGCCACACCGTCTGGTCCTCGATCATCCATGGCGGCCGCATCGTGGCATTCGATTGGAAGGATCTCTCCCCCGCGAAGAAGTGAGTCCATTCCGCCATGGATCCAACCGCCGGAAACTCCACGCGCAGGGCGACCCTTCCGGTCTGGGGCATGGTCGTCGTATCGCTGCTGGTGAGCGTGCTGATGCTGGCCGCGTTCGCCATTCCGGTGCTCCGCGCCGGGGGTTACCTTTCCGAGGTCAACGATCTCCGGGATGCGAGCCGCAGGGTGGACAACGCGTTCGGACGGTACGTGCAGGCCGTCAACGAGG
>DASZWV010000407.1:0-6883 GCA_035546115.1 Phycisphaerales bacterium | reverse complement strand
GGGCGCCGGCGGCCAGCGCTTCGACATCCGCCGGACCCGCTACGCCGCGACCATCTCCATCATGGCCCTGTGGGCCTGGGCCGCCATGGCCTGCCTCTATGGCGCCAAGCTCGCCCACACCAGCGAGAGCACCCGGCTGCTCTCCGGCGGGCTCATCCTCATCTGCTCGATGCTCGCCTGCGGGCTCGTCGGCTTCGCGCTCGAGCGCATCGCCTACAAGCCCCTCCGCAAGGCGCCCCGCCTCAACGTCCTCATCACCGCCATCGGCGTCTCGCTGCTGCTGCAGAACACCGGCCAACTCGAGCACATGTTCGGCACACGACCCACGCGCATGCCCGAGTTGATGCCCGACGTCGTGCTCAACGCCAGCACCGTCGCCCAGGGCTCGATCACCCCCGGCAAGGACCCGCAGACCGCCGTCCTCGACAAGAACATCACCGTCGAACCCAAACGCGGCTACCGCCTCGTCGTGCACGGCAAGCACAAGCCCGCCTTCGCCGTCGCCATCATCTACGCCCCCCCGGGCGACTACCCCGCGGGGGCGCCCATCGCGACCAGTTCGATCCGCATCTCTCCATCCGACTGGACCTCCTACTCGCTCCTGGTCGACCCTTCCGTGCCCATCCATCTCGTGGACGTCATCGGCGCCGGCACCGCGGTGCTGCTCATGCTCGCCCTCGACGCCCTCGTCTTCCGCACCAAGATGGGCTGCGCCATGCGCGCCGTCTCATTCAACGAAAAAACCGCCGCCCTCATGGGCATCCCCGTCGATCGAATCATCAGCTTCACGTTCGTCCTCGGCTCGGTGCTCGCCGCGGCCGCGGGGTTCCTCTACGCGATGAAGTACCCCGGCCTGAATCAGACGGCCGCGCCCGTCTGGGTGCTCCTCGGCCTGAAGGCCTTCGTCGCCGCGGTCGTCGGCGGCATCGGCAACGTCCGCGGGGCGATGCTCGGCGGCCTGCTCATCGGCCTCATCGAGTTCTTCGGCGCCAAGTACCTCTCCACCGACTTCCGCGACGTCTATGTCTTCGGCCTCCTCATCGTCGTCCTGCTCGTCCGCCCCACCGGCATCCTCGGCAAACCGATCTCCGACAAGGTCTAATCCCCGCCCACGATGACGCCCCTGCGCGAACGCTCCAAACTCTCCAGGCCCCGCGTCGCACCGACGCTCGCGCGGTCGCTCCTTCCGGTCGCGGGGATCATTGTCTTCGCCGTCCTTCTCCAGGCCGCGCTCAAGCCGTGGCTCGAGACCGTTTCCGGCGGAGACTTCTACGCCAAGGTCCTCCTCGACATCGGCATCAACGTCACGCTCGCCGTCTCGCTCACGATCGTGAACGGCTTCACCGGCCAGTTTTCCATCGGCCACGCCGCGTTCATGGCCGTCGGCGGCTACACGGCGGCGGGTATCGTCTACTACGGATCCATGTTCGCCTTTGGCAGCGCCGAGGTCGTCGGCGGCTCGCTCTCCACCATGGGCGACAACCACGCCGGGCCGCTCTTCCGCAGCGGAGATCTGATCTTCTGCATCTCGCTCATCGTCGGCGGGATCGTCGCCGCGATCTGCGGGTTTCTCGTCGGCCTGCCATCGCTCCGCCTCAAGGGCGACTATCTCGCGATCGTCACGCTCGGCTTCGGCGAGATCGTCCGCGTGCTCATCCAGCAGAGCCGCGATGTCTCGTACGATCTCGAGGAGATGAAGCAGGCCCCGCTCGTCGGCCTCGCGCAGCTTTTCACCCAGAAGCACGACGACTGGCAGGCCCCGGTCTGGGCGCGCCTCGGCGGGCCGCTCGGCTTCAGCGGCCTCCCGTTCTACACATCGCTCTTCTGGGCCTTTCTCGTCGCGGGGATCACGCTCCTGGTCGCCATCCGCCTCAAGCGGAGCACCTTTGGCCGGGCGTTCCTCTCCATCCGCGAGGATGAGGTCGCCTCCGAGGCGATGGGCGTCAACACGACGAGCTACAAGGTCTGGGCGTTCGTCATTTCTGCCTTCTTCGCGGGCGTCGCGGGAGCGCTCTTCGCCCACGAGACCGGCATCCAGCTCTCCGCCCAGGAGCTCGGCTTCCAGAAGTCCTTCGACATCATCATCATGGTCGTCCTCGGCGGCATGGGCTCGATCTCCGGCGCGGCCATCGCCGCCGCGGCCATCACGATCCTTCCGGAACTCCTCCGCGATCCGACCAAGCTCGTCGGCTGGCAGCCGCAGATCATCGCCCTGACCATCCTCGCCGCGATCGTCGCCGGCGCCTTCCGCCTCGGCGGACGCCGGGCGACGCCCCTGTGGGCCACCGCCCTCGCCGGCCTGTCGCTGGTCGCCATCACGTGGCTCGGCTACGGGGCCGTCAAGGTCGCCGCCGCCACCGGCCATCCCCTCGACATCCGCCTCGGCAACTACCGGATGATCATCTTCGCGCTCTCGCTCATCCTCATGATGATCCTCCGCCCGCAGGGCCTGCTTGGCGTCCGCGAGATCTGGGACAAGTCGTTCTGGAACAAGCGCCGCCCCGCCCCGGCCGCGGCCTCGCCGCCTCCACAAACACCCGCCCCGGAAGGAACCGTCTCCATCAACAAGAAGTTCGAGCCCGACATCGATCCCGGCCACACCGGCATCCCCCCCTCGACCGACTCCGACTGATCTCTCGTTTTTCCATACCGAATGCCCTCGATCCTCCGCGTCCAATCCCTCTCGAAATCCTTCGGCGGCCTCAAGGCCGTCCAGGATTTCTCCCTCGATCTCGCCGAGAAGGATCTGCAGGGCCTCATCGGCCCCAACGGCGCGGGCAAGACCACCGTCTTCAACTTGCTCACCGGCGTGTACAAGCCCGACACCGGCACGATCACGCTCGACAAGCAGAACATCACCGGCCTGCGGCCCTCGAAGATCGCCGCGGCCGGGCTCTCTCGCACGTTCCAGAACATCCGCCTCTTCGGCGAGCTCTCCGTCCTCGACAACGTCCGTCTCGGCTGCCACGTGCGCTCCGGCGGCACCATGGCGGGCGCGATCGCCCACTCCATGTTCAATCGAGCCGAGGAGCAGGCCATCCTTGCCCGCGCCCGCGAACTGCTCGGCGTGTTCAACCTCAACCCCCTCGAGGACGACCAGGCCCGCAACCTCTGCTACGGCGACCAGCGCCGCCTCGAGATCGTCCGCGCCCTGGCGACCGAGCCCAAGGTCCTCCTCCTGGATGAGCCCGCCGCGGGCATGAACCCGCAGGAGAAGAAGGAACTCGCCGCGGCCATCCGCGGCCTGCGCGACCGCTTCAACCTCACCATCCTGCTCATCGAGCACGACATGGGCCTGGTCATGGAGATCTGCGAGAAGATCACCGTCCTGGACTACGGCGAGACCATCGCCGTCGGCACGCCGAAAGAGATCCAGACGAATCCGAAGGTGATCGAAGCGTACCTCGGCGAGGCGGAACCACCGGAAGGGAGCAAGGCCGCATGACCACCGCTCCCGCCGCCTCCACTTCCAACGTCCTGCATCCCGCATCCGACATCATGCTGGATGTCCGCGACCTCCACGTCGCCTACGGCGCCATCAAGGCCATCCACGGCGTCTCCCTCTCCGTCCCCCGCGGCCGGATCGTCACGCTCATCGGCGCCAACGGCGCCGGCAAGACCACCACCCTCCGCGCCATCTCCGGCATGGTCCGCCCCTCCTCGGGTTCCATCACGCTCAACGGCCACGACATCACCGGCCTTCCCTCGCACCAGCTCGTCCGCCCGCCCCACCGCATGGCCCACGCCCCCGAGGGCCGCGGCATCTTCGCGAACCTCTCCGTCGAAGAGAACCTCGACCTCGGCGCCTACTCGCGCAGCGACAAGCCCGGCATCGCCGCCGACCGCGACAAAGCCCTGACGCTTTTTCCCCGCATCCGCGAGCGGCTCAAGCAGAACGCCGGCACGCTCTCCGGCGGCGAGCAGCAGATGCTCGCCATCGCCCGCGCCCTCATGGCCCGCCCCGCGCTCCTGCTGCTGGATGAACCCAGCCTCGGCCTGGCCCCGCAGATCGTGCAGACCATCTTCAAGATCATCCGCGACATCAACGCCCCCGCCGACAAGGGCGGCCTCGGCGCCACCATCCTCCTCGTCGAGCAGAACGCCCACATGGCCCTCAACGTCGCCCACCACGCCTACGTTCTCGAGACCGGCCGCATCACCATGCACGGACCCGCCAAGGACCTCGCCGCGAGCGATGAGGTGCGAAAAGCCTACCTCGGCGGCCATTGATTCCCCCCACTCCAGTCCCCTCTCATCCGTTCCTTTCCCCTCCGCGCACGCATCCGGCCGATGGTGAATCGGTACCCATGATGTCCGTGCCCTCTCACTCCACCACTCCTCCATCTCCACCAGCCCCCGCCGCCGCATCGCGCGACGGCCCTCTCTCGCCCGACCACCTCGCCGCGATCTCCGCCGCCCGACTCCGCGGCAAGAAGATCCGCCGGGCCGCGATGGTCGCCACGATCAGCGGGTGGACGATGGCGGCGTTCGCCGTCATCACGCTCATGGGCGGCCTGTTCGGCGACTGGCTCGCCCTGGCGATCGGCATCCCGCTCGGCCTGGTCGCGTTCTTCGAGCTGCGCGGCGCCGCCATGATCCGCCGCTTCCTGCCCTCGGGCGCCACGCTGCTGGCGTGCAACCAGCTCGGCCTGGCGCTGGTCCTCATCGCGTACGCCGGATACATGCTCATCCAGACCGTCAACCACCCGATTCTCGGCGGCGCCGGCGGCCAGTCCACCGGCGATCCGCAGATCGACGCGATGATGGGCGACCTCTCGCGCACCATCGGTCTGGTGCTCTATGGCGGCCTGATGGTCTTCGGCCTGGTCGGCCCGGGCCTGACGGCCCTCTACTACCAATCCCGCCGCGGCCACATCGATCGCATGCTCGACCAGACGCCGGAGTGGGTCATCCAGGCCATGCGCGCGGCGGGCTGAGGCAGGCAAAAGTGCAAATTGCAAAGTTAGGAAGCGTAAATGAACAGCCCCGGGGCCAAGCAAGCCTCGGAACCGCCTCCCAGCGCCGACCGAATCGGATCGCGCCCGGCTGAGGAGCACCCATGGACGGCACAGCCATCATGGAAAAGGTCCGTGCGGCCTACGCCCACTGCCCCAGCTACCAGGACACGGGGGATGTGGTGTGCGTGTTCATCCACGATGGGCCGCCCCCGCGCCGCCGAACCACGAGCCGCCCATTCTCGACGTGGTTTGTCCGTCCGAATCGGTTCAGGTTCGAATCCGCCCGGCGCGACATCGGCCCGCCCGAGGAGTGGAACCGCCACGTCGTGTGGGAGCGCGACGGCGTCGCCCGAAGCTGGTGGTCAATACGGGGGGAGAAGGAGCCCATGGACCTGTCGAGGCTTCTTGCGGGCGCAACGGGGATCTCGGGCGGCGCTGCGCACCGCATCCCGCACCTGCTGATGCCGGAGAGATTCAAGCCGGGCGTTGCGCCGCAAGTCTCATTGGCGGGCCTCGAAACCATCGCGGACATCGCTTGCCACAAGCTCGAGCTCGCCTGGGAGTGGGAAGACCATCAGCACTCCGAACTCTGGTGGGTCGGCGTCGACGACTCGCTCATCAGGAGGGAGTACAACCTGAAGCACCTGGGCGACAAGAAGCAGCACGAGCTCATCAACGCGAACTTGCGCAAGCTCCTCGCCGAGGGCAAGATCGAGGAGAGCAGGTTCCAGGCCCTGCTGCGCCCGCTCGAGGACCTCGAGCCGTTCCGCGTCGAGTCGACAACCTCTTACAAGCCGTCGGTCGGCATCGAGATCGCCGATGAGACATTCGACTTCACGCCGCCCGCGTGAAGCTCCGCCCGAACATCAGCACCTCCAAGCATCAAACAAACACCCCCGGGCCAAACAATCCTCGGGGCTGCTGCAAATCGACACGGTGACGGGGTGACAAGGTGAACGGGCGACAAGTCACCATGTCACCGTGTCACCGTGTCGCCTCATCACCTTGTCGTCGCCTCCGCCCTCGGCGTGCCTCCTGCTCCTGAGCGGAGGGCGCGCGCTCGCGCTCCACCGCCGGAGGCAGGGCGTCGCGGGCTACTTCTTAGCCTTGGCGAAGGTCTTGAGCGCATCCTCGCACTCGTCGGAGAGGTCGCCGAAATCAAACTTGCCCTTGAGCGTCTTCACGCCGTCGAGCGCGGCCTGCATCGATTCGGCGGCCTTCGCCTTGTCGCCGGTGTGGTAGTACGCCCAGCCCAGACGCCACTTGGTGAACTGGGCCCAGCGGGTGTCGGGCTTGGCCAGCGCGGCGGCCTTCTGCGCGGCCTGGAGCGCGAGGGCCTTGTCGAAGCGCGGCTCATCATCGCTGGCGGTGACGATCACGGCGGAGACGAAGCCGACGATGTCGGCGTTGTCCGGATAGCGGGCCAGCAGGTCGCGGGCGTACGCGTTCACCTCCTCGCCCTGGGCCTTGTTGCGCTGCAGCAGAATCATGAGCTTCCACTGGTAGGCCGCGATCTCGGAGGAGGGATCGGCCTTGAAGGCCGCATCAAGCGAGGCGAGGGCCGCGGCCTGATCGCCGCGGTCCATGGCCTCCTTGTAACCGGGATACTTGGCATACAGGCCGTCGGTCTTGCCCTTGGCGGCGGCGATGTCGGCCTCGCTGCGCTTCTTGGCCTCGGCCTCGGCCGCGGCCTCGCGCTCCTTCTCCTTCTTGATGTCGAAGGTGCCCGCGAGCACCTCGCCGACGATGCGCTGGACGTCCTTCGGGTCGCCGATGCCGATCCAGGCGATGAGGCCCTTCTGATCGATGATGAACGCGGTGGGGATGCCGCCGGTGTCCGCGGGCTTGAACCACGTGTCGTGCATGGCTTTGTCGGGCGTATCCACCGCGACGCGGTAGTCCATCCGGTCATCCATCTTGGCGAC